>JBJMGZ010000274.1:0-22092 GCA_045807605.1 Thermoanaerobaculia bacterium
CCCGCGTTCGGCGAGCTGCGGGCGTTCCTCGCCGAGAGCCTGCCCGATCCCATGGTGCCCACGGCCTGGGCGTTCCTCGACGCGCTGCCGCTCACCCCCACCGGCAAGCTCGACCGCCGCGCTCTCGCCCGCGTCGAGCCCCAGGAGGCGGCTGGAGACGGCGAGCCCTTCGTGGCGCCGCGCACTCCGGCCGAGGAGCTGCTCGCCGCGGTCTGGATCGAGGTGCTGGGCCTTCCCCGCGTCGGCGCCCTGGACGATTTCTTCCAGCTCGGCGGCCATTCGCTGTTGGCCACCCAGGTGGCATCGCGCATCCGCGAGGCCTTCGGGGTGGACCTGCCCCTGCGGCGCATTTTCGAGGCCTCCACGCTCGGCGCCATGGCCGCGGCGATCCTGGATGCCGACGGGGCCGCCCCGGCCGCGCCGCCGATCCGTCGGGTGCCGCGCACGGGCGACCTCCCTCTCTCCTTCGCCCAGGAGCGCCTCTGGTTCCTGGACCGGTTGCTCGCACGTAAGGGGCAGCCCGGCGGCTCGGCCTACAACGTTCCGCTGGTCCTGACCGCCGAAGGCAGGCTGGACCCGGATCGCCTGGCCGCGGCTCTCACCGAGGTCGTGCGCCGCCACGAGGTCCTGCGCACGGTCTTCGCCGAACGCGACGGCTCGGCGGTCCAGGTGGTGCTCCCGGCCGCGCCGGTGCCGGTCCCCGTGGTGGACCTGATCGGAAGAGAAGAGGAGGCCCGTCGTATCGCTGAAGAAGAGGCGGTGCGGCCATTTGATCTCGCGGCCGGGCCGCTGCTGCGGGCCGTGGTGGTGAAGCTGGCTGCGGAGCGCAGCCTGGTGCTCCTCAACCTCCACCATATCGTCACGGACGGCTGGTCCATGGGCGTGCTCGTGCGGGAGGTGAACGCCCTCTATGCCGGCGAGGCGCTGCCGGAGCTGCCCGTCCAGTACGCCGACTTCGCGGTCTGGCAGCGGCGGTGGCTCTCGGGCGAGGTGCTGGAGCGCCAGATCGCCTGGTGGCGGGAGCGGCTGCACGGAGCGCCCGCGGCCGTGGAGCTGCCGGCCGACCATCCGCGCCCGCCGGTGCAGACCCAGCGCGGCGCCGAGCACCGCTTCGAGCTCCAGCCGGACCTGTTCCGGCGGGTCCTGGAGCTGGCTCGGGAGGAGGGGGTGACCCCGTTCATGGTCCTGGCGGGCGGCCTGTTCGCGCTGCTCTCGCGGCTCACCGGGCAGACGGACGTGCCCATCGGTTCGCCCATCGCGAACCGCAACCGCATCGAGACCGAGGGGCTGATCGGGTTCTTCGTGAACACGCTCGTGCTGCGGGTCGATCTGGCGCGCGGGGAGAGCTTCCGCGACCTGCTGCGCCAGGTGCGGGAGGCGAGCCTTGGGGCCTATGCGCACCAGGACGTGCCGTTCGAGAAGCTCGTGGACGAGCTGCACCCGGATCGGGACCTCTCGCGCTCGCCGCTCTTCCAGGTGGCGCTGGCGCTCCAGAACGCGCCGCTGCCCGAGGCAGATCTCGGGGAGGTGCGCCTGAGCCCCGAGGAGATCCCCACGGGCGTGGCCAAGTTCGACCTGTCCTTCGTGTTCGTCGAGGACCAGGGCCTGCTCCAGTACGCCACCGACCTCTTCGAACCCACGACCGCGGCGCGCTATGCCCGGCACTTCGCCGTCCTCCTGGACGACTTGACGGCCCGGCCGCGCGCCCGGCTCTCCGAGGCGTCGCTGCTCGCCGAAGCGGAGCGGCGGCAGATCGTCCACGACTGGAACGACACGGCCGAGCCCATCCGCGAGGCCACGATCCACGGCCTGTTCGAGGAGAGCGTGGCGCGCCGGCCGCAGGCTCTCGCAGCCGTGTGGGAAGGCGAGTCGCTGACCTACGCGGAGCTGGACGAGCGCGCCAACCGCCTGGCCCGGCTGCTGCGGGAGGGCGGCGTCGGTCCGGGGGTGCCCGTGGGCGTCTGGATGGAGCGGTCGCTCGACATGATCGCGGCCGTGCTCGGCATCCTCAAGGCGGGCGGGCACTACCTGCCCCTGGACCCCTCCTGGCCGGCGGAGCGGGCGGAGGCCATCCTGGCCGCCTCGAAGACGCCGGTCGTGGTCACCCGCTCGGCGCTGCTGCGGCCGGTCCAGGAGATCTGGTGGCGGCTTCCTCTCGCCGACGCCATATGCCTGGACGTGCACACGCCAGCTCCCCCTGCCGAGCCTCTCGACCCAGAGGGAGTTCGCTCCCTCTGGGACTTCGTGGCCGAGCGTGCGACCGACCGGGTGACCGCCGGCGGCTTCGTGAGCAGCTACACCGGCAAGCCGTTCACGGAGGCCGAGGTGGACGAGTACCGCGACCGGGTCCTCGGACTCGCCGAGCCCTGGCTGCGGCCGGACGCCCGCGTGCTGGAGATCGGCTCCGGCGCCGGCCTGCTCTTCTGGGAGATGGCGCCGCGGGTGGCCCACGCCGTGGGCCTCGACCCCTCGGAGCTCACGCAGGAGCGCAACCGCGCCCGGGCTGGGTCTAATGTCGAGCTGCTGACCGGCTTCGCCCATGAGATGCCGGAGGGGCCGTTCGACCTGATCGTGATGGCGAGCACGGTGCAGTTCTTCCCCGGTCCGCTCTACCTGGAGCGCGTGGTGGAGCAGGCCCTGGCGCGCCTTGCGCCCGGCGGCGCCCTGCTCGTGGCCGACGTGCCGGACGCGCGGCGAAGGGAGGAATTCCGCCGCTCGGGTGCTGCGTCAGGCCGCGAGATGTGGATCGACGAGGACCTCTTCCGTGATCTCGGAGAAGCCCGGGTGCTGCACCGTGAAACCGGCTTCGACAACGAGCTGCGCTTCCGCTACGACGTGCTTCTGACGCCCGGTGGGAAGCGGCACAAGCGCATCTGGACCGGCTGGCATGTCGCGCAGCAACCCGCGGAGCGCCTGCGGTCCGCCGCCTCGCCGGATGATCTCGCCTACGTGATCCATACCTCGGGCTCGACCGGCCAGCCCAAGGGGATCGGCGTGCAGCACCGCCCGGCCGTAAACCTGATCGATTGGGTCAACCGCACCCTGGGAGTGGGGCCGGAGGACCGGCTGCTCTTCGTGACCTCGCTGGGCTTCGACCTCTCCGTCTACGACATCTTCGGCACGCTCGCGGCCGGGGGCACCATCCACGTGGCGCCCGAGGAGGCGCTGCGCGATCCGGAGCGGCTGATGGCGCTGCTGCGCGACGAGCCGATCACGATCTGGGACTCGGCGCCGGCCGCGCTCCAGCAGCTCGCGCCGCTGTTCCCGGAGGAGGGAGGGGGCCTCCGGCTGGCGCTGCTCTCGGGCGACTGGATCCCGGTGCGCCTGCCCGACCAGGTGCGGGCCGCCTTCTCGGCCGCGCGTGTGATCAGTTTGGGCGGCGCCACCGAGGCCACGGTATGGTCCAACTGGTACCCGGTCGGCGACGTGGACCCGCGCTGGCCGAGCATCCCCTACGGCCGGCCGATCGCGAACGCCCGCTACCACGTGCTCGACGAGGCGCTGAGCCCCTGCCCCGTGGGCGTCCCGGGCGACCTCTACATCGGCGGGGACGTGCTCTGCGTCGGCTACGTCTACCAGCCCGAGCTGACCGCGGCCCAGTTCCTTCCCGATCCGTTCGGCGAAGCAGGGGGGAGGCTCTACCGAACGGGCGACCGGGCGCGCTACTTTGCGGACGGCAACCTGGAGTTCCTGGGCCGGGTGGATTCGCAGGTCAAGATCCGGGGCTACCGCATCGAGCTGGGGGAGATCGAGATCGGTCTCCTCCGCCACCCCGGCGTGCGGGAGGCAGTCGTGCTGGCGCGGGAGCTGACGAGGGAGGAGCTCCCCGGCGAGAAGCGCCTCGTGGGATACATTGTGCCGTCCCGGCAGCCGGCTCCGTCCACATCGGAGCTGCGGGCCTTCCTGCAGGAGACCCTGCCCGAGTACATGGTCCCCTGGACCTTCGTGGAGCTGGAAACGCTGCCGGTGACCGGCAACGGCAAGCTCGACCGCGCTGCGCTCCCGGCGCCCCGCGAGGTCCGGGCAGAGGCCGCGGCGTTCACGGCGCCGCGCAACGACCTGGAGCGGGCCATCGCGGGGGCCTGGCGCGAGGTGCTCGGGCTCGACCAGGTGGGCGTCCAGGAGAGCTTCTTCGAGGTGGGCGGCAGCTCGCTGCTGCTCGCCCGTCTGCAGAGCCGGCTGCGTCAGGCGCTCGGCCGGGAGATCCCCTTCGTGGAGCTGTTCCGGCACCCGACGATCGAGAGCCTGGCCAAGAGTCTGGAAGGGGAAATCCCGAAGCCGGAGGAGAAGGCGGAGCAGGCGCGCGCCCGCACCGAGACCCGCCGCGAAGCCATGCGGCAGCTTCAGGAGAAACGGCGGAGCCGGAAATGAGCAATCTGGAAGGAATCGCGATCGTCGGCATCGCCGCCCGCTTCCCCGGCGCGCGCGATGCGGAAGAGCTGTGGCGCAACCTGCGCGACGGCATCGAGACCGTCTCGTTCTTCAGCGAGGAGGAGCTGGCCGCGGCCGGCGTGGACCCCGCGCTCCTGGCCGATCCGCGCTACGTGCGCGCCAAGGGAGCGCTCGCGGACGCGGACCTCTTCGACGCCGCCTTCTTCGGCTTCACGCCGCGCGAGGCCGAGGCCATGGACCCGCAGCACCGGGTCTTCCTGGAGTGCGCCTGGGAGGCGCTCGAAGACGCGGCCTGCGATCCGGAACACTCCTCCGGCCGGATCGGCGTCTGGGCCGGCTCGGGCGTGAGCTCCTACCTGATCTCGAACCTGCTGCCCAACGAGGAGAAGCTGGCGAGCTTCGGCGGGCTTCAGGTGCTGCTTCTGAACGACCGCGACTTCCTGGCCACCCGCGCCTCCTACGAGCTGAATCTCAAGGGTCCCAGCGTGTCGGTCCAGACCGCCTGCTCGACCTCGCTGGTGGCGGTCCACATGGCCTCGCAGAGTCTGCTCGGCGGGGAGTGCGACCTGGCGCTCGCGGGCGGCGTCTCGATCAGCTCGCCGCTGCGCACCGGCTACCTGTACCAGGAGGGGAGCGTGATGTCCCCGGACGGCTGCTGCCGCGCCTTCGACGCCTCGGCGGGCGGCGCGGTCGAGGGCAACGGCTGCGGCGTGGTGGCGCTCAAGCGCCTGGCCGACGCGGTGGCGGAGGGCGACCGCATCTACGCGGTGATCCGGGGCTCGGCGGTCAACAACGACGGCTCGGCCAAGATCGGGTTCACGGCGCCGAGCGTCGAAGGGCAGGCCGAGGTCATCTCCGAGGCGCTGATGATGGCGGGCGTGGAGCCGGAGACGGTCGGCTATGTCGAGGCCCACGGCAGCGGCACGCCGCTCGGCGATCCGATCGAGGTGGCGGCGCTCACCCAGGCCTTCAGGGCGGCCGGTGCTCAGGCGCAGGGCTTCTGCGCGATCGGCTCGATCAAGACCAACTTCGGCCACTGCAACACGGCCGCGGGCGTCGCGGGACTGATCAAGGCGGCGCTCGCGCTGAAGCACGAGACCCTGCCGCCAAGCCTGCACTTCGAGACCCCAAACCCGCAGATCGCGTTCGCGGGGAGCCCCTTCTACGTCTGCGACGAGGCACGGCCGTGGCAGGGTTCTCCGCGCCGGGCCGGCGTCAGCTCGTTCGGCCTCGGTGGCACCAACGCCCACGTGGTGCTCGAAGAGGCGCCCGCTCCCGAGCCGGCGGACGAGCCGTCGCGGCCCGCTCAGCTCCTGGTGCTGTCCGCCCGCACTCCGTCAGCTTTGGCAGCCGCTTCGGCCAGGCTGGAGGAGCATCTGAACGCCCATCCGGAGCTTTCCCTGGCGGACGTGGCCTGGACGCTCCAGGTCGGGCGCAAGGCGTTCGAGCACCGGCAGATCCGGGTGGGCGGTGATTGGATCGCCGGCAAACGCGAGGGCAGGCCCGCCGTGGTGTTTCTCTTCCCCGGCCTGGGCGACCAGCACGTGGACATGGCCCGCGAGCTCTACGAGACCGAGCCGCTCTTCCGCGAGCAGGTGGACCTCTGCGCCGGCAAGCTCGGCTTCGATCTCTTGTCTGTCCTTTTCTCGCCCGGACCCCGTTCCGAACGGAAGGCGCCGGACCTGCGCTCCATGCTCCGCCGCTCTGCCGAGACCGGCCCTCTCCATGAGACCGTCTACGCGCAGCCCGCCTGCTTCGTGATCGAGTACGCGCTCGGCCGCCTTCTGATGAGCTGGGGCATCGAGCCGACGGCGATGATCGGCTACAGCCTGGGCGAGTACGTGGCCGCCTGTTTCTCCGGAGCGCTCTCGCTGGACGATGCGCTGGCGCTGGTGGAGCAACGGGCGAAGCTGATCCAGGACCTTCCCGGCGGCGCCATGCTCGCCGTGCCGCTCCCCGAGGAGGAGGTCCGGCCGCTGCTCGACGGTCTCTCCCTGAGTGCGACGAACGGCCCCCATTTCTGCGTGGTGGGCGGCCCCTCCGACGAGGTGGACGCGCTGGAACGGAAGCTTGGGGTGAGCTGCATCCGCTTGCGCACCACGCACGCCTTCCACTCCGCCATGATGGAGCCGGCCGTGGCTCCCTTCACGGAGATCGCGCGCCAGGTGAGGATGCAGGCGCCGCGCATCCCGTTCGTCTCGAACGTCACCGGCACCTGGATCACCGCGGATGACCTCGCTGATCCCGCCTACTGGGCGCGCCACATGCGGAGCCCGGTGCGCTTCGCCGAGGGGATCGGAGAGCTGCTCCGGGAGCCGGACCGCGTCTTCCTCGAAGTCGGCCCCGGCGCCACGCTCGGAACGCTCGTCAAGCAGCATCCCGACGCTGCTGGTACTGGCGCCAGCCGGATCACCATCCCCACCCTGCGCGAAGGCGCCGACCTCGAAGCCGTGCTGGAGGCCGTGGGCCGGCTGTGGATCGCGGGAGTCGAGGTGGATTGGGCGCGCTTCCATAACAACGAGCGACGCCGGAGGGTGCCGCTCCCGACCTACCCCTTCGAACGCCAGCGCTACTGGATCGATCCGCCCAAGGGCACGGTCCGGAAGATGGCCGACGTCGAAGACTGGTTCTGGGTCCCTGCCTGGAGACAGGCGCCGCTCAAGGCGGCTGCGCCGGAGCCTGGCCGCTGGCTCATCTTCCTCGACGGACAGGGCGTGGGGGAGAGGATCGCGGACCGCCTGCGTGGGGATGGCCACGAGGTCTTCACCGTGCCGCGCGGGCAGGCGCACGACCTGCACGAGAGCCTGCCGGACCGCATCCTCCACCTCCAGGGCCTGGACGAGGAGGACTCCCCCTTCGAAGCGCTCGTCAGCCTGACGCGGTTGACGCAGGCCCTCTCGGCGCTCGACAAGCCCGTCCGCCTCCTCCTGGCCGCGAGCGGGCTGCACGAGCTGGCGGACGGCGATCCCATCCATTTCCACAAGGCCGCGGTGCTCGGCGCGCTCAAGGTCGTGCATCAGGAGCTGCCGCGCGTGACCTGTTCCAGCGTGGACGCTGCGCCCGGTCCGGGCCTGGAAGAGCGGCTGATCGCGGAAACATTCGCCGCCGATCCCGTGGTGGCTCTCCGCGGCCGGCAGCGCTGGGTGCGCGGCTTCGAGCGCGTCGGCCTCCAGGAGACGGAGAGCCTCGCCGGCACCTGGCTGATCGCCGAGGCCGATCACGGTCCGGGCCGGGCCATCGCGGACTACCTCGTCCGGCAAGGCGCCCAGGTGGTGACCGGGCTACCCGCCGCCGTATCCGCCGGTCGCCTCCGGGGAGCCTTCTACACCGGCGTCCCGCAGGGCGGCGGCCTGATCCAGCTCAAGACGCCGGAGGGGCTGCGCGCCGCGCTTGATCCCGTGGTCCGCGGTGCCGAGGAGTTGCTCGCCGCGCTCGATCCGTCCATTCCCGTCTTCCTCTGCTCCACGACCACGGCCATCACCGGCGGCCTCGGCCAGCTCGACTTGGCCGCGGCAGGCGCCTGCCTGGAAGCGCTCGCCGTGCGCCATGCCGCCGAGGGCAGGCCCGTCATGGCCGTTCACTGGGACCCCTACCAGTGGGGCGGCTGGCTGGTCACGGGAGTGGCCGGCGGCATGGCCGGCCTCTCGAACGAAGAGGTCCAGGCCAACCTCGCGGCCCACGGCGTCACCGCGGCGAAGAGCGCCCGGGCGCTCCGGCATCTCCTCGGCTCGCCCTTCTCCCGGCTGATCGTCTCCGCCCAGGACCTGCCGGGCCTCATCGCCGAGACCGACAGCGTCACCGCCGAAACGCTCCTGGCCCAGATGTCCCACGGCGGCGAGAAGGCGCAGAGGCCCGGTCTCTCGACCGCCTACGAGCCGCCGCAGAATGAGCTGGAGGAGCGCCTCGCCGCCATCTGGCAGGACCTCTTCGGCATCGAGCCCATCGGCCGCGACGACGACTTCCTGGAGCTGGGCGGTCATTCCCTCTTGGCCATCCAGGTGACCACGCAGGCGCAGAGCCTCCTCGGGGTGGACCTGCCCGTCACCGCGCTCTTCGAGGCGCCCACCATCGCCGCGCTGGCCAAGGCCGTGCGCCGTGCACGCGGCGAGGACGATCCCGAGGAGATGGAAGCCCTCCTCGCCATGATCGAGGGCCTCTCCCCCGAGGAGGCCGCGGCGAAGCTCGCGGAGCTGGAAGCCTGATGTCCCCTTGTCCCCCCACTGTAGAGACGCCCCGTGGGGCGTCTCCTCCGATCGGACCCCCGATGAGGAAGGGTCACGGATTGGTGAACGGATCAAAGTGCCAACAGCCCTTTCGAGGAAACACGGGATCGACCGCGGACCGGTTGTGGTCTCTGGAAGGAGACGCCCCACGGGGCGTCTCTACAGTGGGGTGTCATGGCTGAGCGCGTCCCGGTCGTCGACCGTCTTTCCGCCTTGAGCCCGGAGCAGCGTGCCCTGTTCGAGAAGCTGCGCCAGAAGCAGCCTCGGCCGCGCACGCTGCCGCCGGTGCGCCCGGTCTCCGGACCGACGGGCGTGGGCGACTGGCCGCTCTCCTTCGACCAGGAGCGGCTCTGGCGGATGCACCAGGAGAACCCCGGGCTGGTCTCCTGGAACGTGGACGCCGGCAGCCATGTCAAAGGCGATCTCGACGTCACCCGCTTCCTGGCCGCCTTCCGCGAGCTGATCCGCCGCCACGCGGCCTGGCGCACCACGTTCCCGATCGTGGAGGGCCGGCCGGTGCAGAGGGTCCACCCCTGGGTGGAGCCCGCGGTGTCGGTGATCGACGTGAGCGCGCTCCCCGCGGAGGTGCGGGAGCAGGCCGGCCACGAGGCCATCTACGAGCACACGCGCAACCCGTTCGACCTGGAGAACGGACCGCTTCTGCGCATCGCCCTGGTGCGGCTCGCGGGCGACGAGCACCTGTACCTGCTCACCATCCACCACACGGTCACCGACTGGATCACCTTCCAGGTCTTCTTCCAGGAGCTGATCCGGATCTACGAAGGCGGGCATCCGCCGCTGCCGCCGGTCCAGTTCCCGGACTACGCGCTCTGGGAGAGGGAGCTGTACCAGGGCGAGGTGCTGGAGGAGGAAGCCCGCTTCTGGCGCAGGGAGCTGGAGGGTTTTCCGCTCGTCCTCGACCTCTCGGACCGGCCGCGGCCCGCGGTGCAGAGCCAGAGGGGCGGCCTCTTCCGCGTCCGCGCCGGGGCCGAGCGCACCGGCCGCCTGCGCGCCCTGGCACGCAAGGAGGGCGCCACGATGTTCATGGCGGTCCTGGCCGTCCTCAACGCCCTGATCGCCCGCGTCACCGGGCGGGACCGGATCGTGATCGGCTCGAACAGCGCCAACCGCCCGCGGCCCGAGCTGGAGGCGGTGGCCGGCCTCTTCCTCACGCAGGTCCCGTTCGCGACCGACGTCTCGGGAGACCCGGCCTTCCGCGAAGTCCTGGCGCGTACGAAGCGGACGGCGCTCTCCGCCTACGCCCACCAGAACCTGCCGTTCAGCAAGCTGATCGAGGTGCTGGGCGCGGACTCGACGCCTGAGCGCAATCCGGTCGTGCAGGTGCTCCTGCTGATCCTGGAAGGGGAGAGCCACGGCAGCTCCGGCAGCCTCGATTTCGAGCCCGTGGGGCTCTACGACGGCAACTCCCGCTGGGACCTGATGTTCGGGCTCTACGACTACCACGACATCGGCCTCGCCGGGCCGCTGGAGTACAACGCCGACATCTTCGACGCCGAGACCGTGGGGCGCCTGCTGGAGCGGTTCTACCGCACGATCGATGCGGTCACGGCCGACCCTGACGTGCGCCTTTCGCAGTTGGAGGCTGCATGAGCGTCGCCGACCGCCTGGCGGGCCTGTCTCCCGAGCAGCGGGCGCTGTTCGAGAGGCTGCGGGAGAAGCAGCGCAAGGCGCGGTCTCCTCAGGCAGCCCAGGCGCCGCCGGTGCGCCAGGTGACCGGTCCCACGGCCGAGGGGGACTGGCCGCTGTCGCTCGACCAGGAGCGCTTCTGGTTCATGGAGCAGCTCTACCCGGGCGGCGCCGGGCTCAACATCACGGCCGCGACCCGGATGCGCGGACCCGTATCCATGGCGGCGGTGGCCGCGGCGCTCGACGGGATCGTCCGGCGCCACGCGGCCTGGCGCACCGCCTTCCCGCTCGTGGACGGCAGGCCGGTCCAGCGCGTCGCGCCGCCGCGCCCGCAGCCGCTCGCGCTGATCGACCTGACCGGGCTGCCGGCAGAGCGGCGCGAGGCCGAGGCCCTGCGGCTGGTGGGCGAGGGGACGGCGGCGCCGTTCCCGCTGGAGACCGGGCCGCTCGTGCGCTCGGCGCTGGCCCGCCTGGATCCCGCGGACCATGTCTGCCTGCTCACGGTGCACCACCTGGCCACCGACTGGATCTCGTTCCAGATCGCGTTCGGGGAGCTGGCGGCGCTCTGCTCGGGCACGCCGGCCTCGGCGCTGCCCGAGCCGCCGGTGCAGTATCCGGACTTCGCCGTCTGGCAGCGGGAGTGGCTGCAGGGCGAGATCCTCGACGGGCTCGTCGCCTGGTGGCGCGGGCAGCTCGACGGCTTCCCCCTGGCCCTGGAGCTGCCCACGGACCGGCCGCGACCGATTGTGGCGCGGATGCGCGGCGGCCGTATCCCTTTGCGCTCGTCCCGCGAGCTGGCCGAGGCGCTCCACGGCCTCGCCCGGCGCGAGAGCGCGACCCCCTTCATGGCCGTGCTCGCGGCCCAGGCCGCGCTGCTTCACCGGGTCTCGCGGCAGGACAGGCTGATCCTCGGCGCCAACAATGCGAACCGCAACCGGCCCGAGCTGGAGCCGGTGCTCGGCTGCTTCCTCACGCAGGTGCCGTTCCCCATCGACCTCGCGGGCGATCCGACCTTCCGCGAGCTGCTGGCGCGGGTGCGGCAGTCGGCGCTGGGCTCCTTCGCGCACCAGGACCTCCCTTTCGGCAAGCTGGTCGAGGCGCTGCAGCCCGAGCGCGACACCAGCCGGCAACCGGTCGTGCAGGCGCTGGTCCAGGTGCTCGACGGCCAATATTCCAAGGCGTCGCTGGGCGGCGTGACCTTCGAGGCGGTGGACGCCTGGGACGGCGCCGCCCGCTACGACCTGATGCTCACCCTCTTCGACTATCCCGACGGGCTGGCGGGCTCGCTGGAGTACGACGCCGACCTCTTCGACGCCACCACGGCGCGGCGGCTGGCCGAGCTGCTCTTCCTCCAGATCGAGACGGCCGCAGTTGACCCCGAGGTCCGGCTGTCCGCGCTGCCGGCGCTGAGCGCGGCGGCGCGCCACCAGGCGCTCGTCGAGTGGAACGACACCGGCAGTCCGCTCCCGGGCTGGACCGTGCCGGAGCGCTTCGCCGCCCAGGCCGCGCGCACGCCGGAGGCGGTCGCGGTGATCGCGGCCGGCGAGGACCTGACCTACGGCGAGCTCGAGCGCCGCTCGACCGCCCTGGCGCGGTGGCTGCGGGCCGCCGGGGTGGAGCCCGAATCCCGGGTGGCCCTGCTCCTCGACCGCACGCTGGATGTTCCCATGGCCCTCCTCGGCGTCTGGAAGGCCGGCGGCGCCTTCGTCCCTCTCGACCCGGACGCGCCGCCCGCGCGGATCGCGGACCTCCTGGACGACGTCGAGCCGTCGGCGGTGGTCTTCCGGGGATCCCTGCCGGTGCCCGTCCCGGCCGGAGTCGAAGCCGTGGACCTCGACGACCTTCGAGCGCCGCTGGCCGGGGAGCTGCCCGCGATCCGCCCCGGCCAGCTCGCCTACCTCCTCTACACCTCGGGGACCACGGGCCGGCCCAAGGCGGTCATGGTGGAGCACGGCAGCCTCGCCGCGATCCTGGGTGGACTGCTGGACCGGGCCGGCTTCGGACCGGACGACCGGATGCCGCACCTTTCCCGGTTCACCTTCGACATCTCCCTGGCCGAGCTGTTCCCGGTCCTCCTCGCGGGCGGCGTCTGCGAGATCCTCGCGATGGACGAGGTCCTCGACCTCGACGATCTCCTCGACGCGCTGGAGCGCTCGACCCGGGTCATCGTCGGACCGTCCCTCCTGCAGCGGATCACCGGGATGGCGCGCGAGCGCGGCGCGGAGCGCTTTGCCGGGCTGCGGACCATCCTGACCGGCGGCGAGTCGGTGCCGCCCGCCCTGCGCGAGGAGCTGCTGGAGGTGTTCCCGCGGACCGATCTCCGGGTGCTCTACGGCCCCACGGAGACGGCGGTCCTCGCCACGTCCTACCCGGTGCCCCGCGGGCGCAGGCACGAGCGGTCGCTCATCGGCCGGCCGCTGGACGGCGTGGAGGTCCGGGTGATGGACCCGCGGGGAGCGCTCGTGCCCCTGGGCGCGCCCGGCGAGCTCTGGATCGGCGGCCCCGGCGTGGGACGCGGTTATTTTCACCGTCCGGAGCTGACCGCCGAGCGCTTCGTGGAGGTGGACGGCCGCCGGTTCTATCGCTCCGGCGACCTCGTGCGGCAGGTCCCGTCCGAAGGGGGAGAGCTGGAGTTCCTCGGCCGCACGGACCATCAGGTCAAGCTCCGCGGCTTCCGCATCGAGCCCGGCGAGATCGAGGCGGCGCTGCTCGGCCATCCCGCGGTCGCGGAGGCCTCGGTCGTCCCTCTGGGCGAGGGCGGGTCGATGCGGCTCGTGGCCTACGTGTCACCGGCGGGTGTGGAGGTCTCCGAGCTGCGCGAGCACCTGGCCGCGCGGCTGCCGGCGTACATGGTGCCCGCGGCGTTCGTGGTCCTGCCCGAGCTGCCGCTCACCGCCCATGCGAAGGTCGACCGGGCGCGCCTGCCCGCGCCCGGGCCGGCGTCGGACGAGCCGGGGGAGGCCCCGCGCACGCCCGCCGAGGAGGTGGTGGCCGGGATCTGGTGCGAGGTGCTGGGCCTGGAGAGGGTCTCCCGGACTGCCGACTTCTTCGAGCTGGGCGGGCACTCTCTCCTCGCCACCCAGGTGATCACGCGCCTGCGCTCGGCCACCGGCGCCGAGCTGGCCGTGCGCGAGCTGTTTCAATTCCCCACCGTCGCCGCCCTGGCCGCGGCGGTCGAAGCGTCTCTTTCCTCCGGGGCTTCCCCGGCGCCCCCGATCGTGCCGGTCTCCCGGGACCGGGATCTGCCTCTCTCCTTCGCGCAGGAGCGCCTCTGGTTCCTCGACCGCCTGATGCCCGGCATCGCGGCCTACCACATCCCCCTGGCTGTCGCGCTGCGGGGCGACCTGGTGCCGGAGGCCATGGCGGCGGCGATCGGGGGGCTGGTGGCCCGCCACGAGGCGCTGCGCACGCATTTCGGCGAGGGGGTCCAGATCGTCGACCCTCCCGGGTATCTCCCCGAGCCGTGGACCCTGCCCCGGGTGGACCTGTCGGCCCTGCCGGAGGCGGCGCGGACCGCCGAGGCCCGCCGGCTGGCTTCCGAGGAGGCGGCCCGGCCGTTCGACCTCGCGGCCGGGCCGGTGCTGCGCTCGACCCTGCTGCGGCTGGCTCCGGCCGAGCACGCGCTGCTCCTCTGCGTCCACCACATCGCCGCGGACGGCTGGTCCCTGGGCATCATGGTCCAGGAGATTGCCGCGCTCTATCGCGCCTCCACGCTGCCGGAGCTGCCGGTCCAGTACGCGGACTTCGCCGTCTGGCAGCGGGAGTGGCTGCGGGGCGAGGTGCTGGAGCGCCAGTTGAGCTACTGGCGCAAGCGGCTGGAAGGGGCTCCGCGGCTCGACCTCCCGACCGACCGGCCGCGGCCCGCGGTCCAGGGCTTCCGCGGCGCGCTGGAGACGCTCCGCGTTACGGCCGGGCTCGTCCGCCGGCGCGATGCCACGCCGTTCATGGTCCTCCTGGCCGCGCTGCAGGCGCTCCTCGCCCGGCACACCGGGCAGGACGACATCGTGGTGGGCTCGCCCATCGCCAACCGCAACCGGGCCGAGATCGAGCCGCTGGTCGGGTTCTTCGTGAACACCCTCGTGCTGCGCGGCGACCTGTCGGGAGATCCGCCGTTCTCCGGGCTGCTCGCCGCCGCCCGGCGCACGGCCCTGGAGGCGTTCGCCCACCAGGATCTCCCTTTCGAGCGCCTGGTGGAGGAGATGCGGCCCGAGCGGCGGCTGTCGCTCAACCCGCTGTTCCAGGTCGTTCTCGCGGTGCAGAACGCGCCGCTCAAGGAGGTGGAGCTTCCCGGGCTGTCGCTCGCCCCGGTGGATCTCGACTTCCCGGTCACCCGCTTCGACCTGGAGGTCATGGTCTGGGAAGCGGACGGCGAGCTGACGGTGCAGCTCATCTACGACACCGACCTCTTCGACCGCTCCACGATCGAGCGGCTCGCCGGCCGCTTCGACCGGCTGCTGGCGTCCGTGGCGGAGACGCCGGAGCTGCGGGTGTCCGAGCTGCCGCTTCTCGGCGCGGACGAGCGGCGCCAGCTCCTGAGCCTGGGGAGCGGTTCCGCGCCGGCTCAGGGAGCCGGCTTTCTCGACCGCATCCTGGCGCAGCCGGCGGATGCGCCCGCTGTCGGCAGCATGACCTATGGCGAGCTGGTCTCCCGGGCCTCCTGGCTCGCACAGCAGCTCAGGGTAGGGCCCGACATCCCGGTCGGCCTGCACGTGGAGCGCTCGCCCGAGCTGGTGATCGGCGCCCTGGCGGTGCTCCTGGCCGGCGGCGCCTACGTGCCGCTCGATCCCTCTCATCCGGCGGAGCGCCTGGCCGGCATCGTCCGGGAGAGCGGCATGCCCGTGCTGCTGAGCCGGACGCCGGTCGACTGGGCCGGAGAGGCGCGGGTGGTGCTCATCGCGGACGGGAAGGCTTCGTTCGAGCCCGTGCCCTGCCCCCCGCAGAGTCTGGCGTACGTCATCCACACCTCGGGCTCGACCGGCCGTCCCAAGGGTGTGCAGGTCCCCCGCGCCGGGCTGCAGGCGCTGGTCGACTGGCACCTGCGGGCCTACGGCGTGACGGCGCGGGACCGGGCCACGCTGCTGGCCTCCCCCTCGTTCGACGCCTCGGTCTGGGAGATCTGGCCGTACCTGGCGGCCGGCGCGAGCCTGCACGTGCCCGACGAGGAGACGCGCCTCTCGCCCGAGCGGCTGCTGGCCTGGATGGCCGCGGAGCGGATCACGCTCGCCTTCCTCCCGACCCCGCTCGCCGCGCTCGCCATCGAGACGGACATGCCGGAGGGGCTGGCGCTGCGGGCGCTGCTGACCGGCGGCGACCGGCTGGAGAACGGACCGCGGCGTCCGCTGCCGTTCGAGCTGGTGAACCACTACGGCCCCACGGAGAGCAGCGTCGTGGCCACCTCGGCGCCCGTGGCGCCGGGGAGCGAGCGTCCCCCGATCGGCCGGCCGATCGACGGCACGCGGGTCTACGTGCTGGACGGATGGAACCTGGCTCCCGAGGGTGTGCCGGGCGAGCTCGCTCTCGGCGGCGCCGGGCTCGCCCGCGGCTATCTTGGACGCCCGGACCTGACGGCGGAGCGCTTCGTCCCCGATCCGTTCGGAGCGCCTGGAGAGCGCATCTATCGCACCGGCGACCGGGCCCTCTGGCGGGGTGGAAGCCTCCACTTCCTCGGCCGGATCGACCGCCAGGTGAAGCTGCGCGGCATCCGCATCGAGCCGGGGGAGATCGAGGCCGCGCTGCGGCGCCACCCGCGGGTGCGCGAGGCCGTGGTCAAGGCGCAGGAGGGCGTGCTGGCCGCCTGGGTGGTTCCCCAGCCCGAGGAGGAGATCGCCGCTGCCTCGCCGGTCGAGCACATCGCCCACTGGCAGGAGCTGTACGACGAGACCTACGGCCGCGGGCCGGCCACCGGGGACCTGTCGTTCAACATCCAGGGATGGAACAGCAGCTACACGGGCGAGCCGATCGCCGCGTCGGAGATGCGCGAGTGGCTGGAGGGGACGGTCGAGCGCCTGCTTGCTCTCCCGCACCGCCGCATGATGGAGGTGGGCTGCGGCACCGGGCTGCTCCTGTTCCGCCTGGCTCCCATGGCCGAGCGCTACCTCGGCACCGACTTCTCGGCCGTGGCCCTGGAGCAGGTGCGCGCCGGGCTGGACCGCCTGCCACAGGTGGAGCTGGACTGCCGGCTCGCCGACGACTGGACCGGCGTGGCTCCGGGGGAGCTAGACCTCGTCGTGCTCAACTCCGTGGTCCAGTACTTCCCCGGAGTGGACTATCTGGCGCGGGTCCTGGAAGGAGCGGTTGCAGCGGTGGCGCCGGGCGGCGCGGTGTTCGTGGGGGACGTGCGCAGCCTGCCGCTGCTGGAGGCTTTCGCCGAATCCGTGGAGCGGTTCCGTTCGCCGGATGCGACGGAGGAGGAGCTGCGCCAGCGGGTGCGGAGGCGGGTGGCGGACGAGGAGGAGCTGGTGGTCGATCCGCGGTTCTTCCTCGCGCTGGCGAAGAGGGTGCCGGGCGTGAGCCGGGTGGATCTGCGGGTGAAGCGGGGCAGGGCGCACAACGAGCTGACGCGGTTCCGGTATGACGTGGTGGTGCATGTGGGAACCCCCTCCCCTGCCCTCCCCCGCTGCGCGGGAGAGGGAGCCCCCGCCCTCTCCACGGTAGAGGAGAGGCTAGGCGAAAGACCGGAAATTCTTGCTCTCAGCCTTCCGAATGCCCGGCTTGCCGCCGGTGTCGATCCCGAGGACGTGCGGAGCCTCGGGGAGCGCCTCGGCTACGACGTGGAGCTGGCGCTCGATCCGGACCCCTTCCGCTTCGGTGCTCTCTTCCGGAAGCGGGGGAGCGAAGCGGCCTTCCCCGACGTGGCCTGGCCGGAGATCCCGGAGAGCGCCTTCGCCAACGATCCGATGCGCTCCGGCGAGGAGCGGCGGCTGGTGCCCGAGCTGCGGCGCTTCCTGGAGGCCGGGCTTCCCGAATCCATGGTTCCGTCCGCCTTCGTCCTCCTGGACGCGCTCCCCCTGACCGCGAGCGGCAAGATCGACCTCGCGGCCCTGCCCGCGCCGGGACGGAGCGCCGAGGAGACCTACCAGGCGCCGGGCAGCCCGCTGGAGGAGCTGCTCGCGCGCACCGCCGCCGAGCTTCTCGGCCTGCCGCGCGTGGGCATGCGCGACAACTTCTTCGCCCTGGGCGGCCACTCTCTGCTCGCCACCCAGCTCGTGTCGCGGCTCAACCAGGAGCACGGCGTCGAGGCGAGCCTGCAGATGGTCTTCGACTCCGCCACGCTCGCCGACCTGGCCGACCGGATCGTGGCCCAGGGGTTGGAAGGCGCAGACGACGCAGAGCTGCTCGCGCTCCTGGAGGAAGGCCGGCCTTGACCGCGCCCCTCCAGGACCGCCTGGCCGGCCTCTCGCCCGAGCAACGCGCTCTCTTCGAGAAGCTGCGCGAGAAGCAGCGCAAGGCCGCGGCCCGTCCGCCGCAGCCGCCGCCCGTCCCGCGGGTCAGTGGACCCACGGGCGAGGGCGACTGGCCGCTGTCGCTCGACCAGGAGCGCTTCTGGTTCATGGAGCAGCTCTACCCGGGCGGCGCCGGCCTCAACATCTCCGCGGCCAGCCGCATGCGCGGTCCGCTCTCGGTGCCGGCCGTGGCCGCGGCGCTCGACGAGATCGTGCGCCGGCACGCGGCCTGGCGCACGTCCTTTCCGGTCCTGGACGGCGTGCCCGTTCAGCGCGTGGCGCCGCCCCGCAGCCAGCCCCTGACTCAGTCTCTTTCCATCTGGGATCTGTCGCGCCTGCCCGAGGAGCGCAAGGATCCCGAGGTGCTGCGCCTCCTGACGGCGGCGACCGCGGCGCCGTTCCCGCTGGAGACCGGTCCGCTCGTGCGCTCGGCCCTCGTGCGCCTGGGACCGCGCGACCATGTCTGCATCCTCACGGTCCACCACCTGGTCACCGACTGGATCTCCTTCCAGATCGCGTTCTCGGAGCTCGCGGCCATCTATGCGGGCCGGTCCGCGGCCCTGCCGCCGCCGCCGATCCACTACCCGGACTTCGCGCTCTGGCAGCGGAGCTGGCTGCAAGGCGAGATTCTCGACGGCCTGGTCTCCTGGTGGCGCGAGCAGCTCGCGGGCTTCCCGCTGGCCCTGGAGCTGCCCACGGACCGGCCGCGGCCGGCCGTGGTCCGCGGGAAGGGCGGCCGGCGGGTGGTGCACGCCTCGCGGAAGCTGTCCGAGGCCGTGCGGAGCCTCGCCCGGAGCGAGGGGGCCACGCTCTTCATGACCGTGCTCGCCGCCACCGCGGCGCTGCTCCATCGCCTCTCGGGCCAGGAGAAGCTGATCCTCGGCGCCAACAACGCGAACCGCAACCGGCCGGAGCTGGAGCCGGTCCTCGGCTGCTTCCTGACCCAGGTGCCGTTCCCCATCGACCTGACCGGCGATCCCTCCTTCCGCGAGCTGCTGGCGCGGGTCCGCAAGTCGGCCCTCGGAGCCCTCGCCCATCAGGATCTGCCGTTCGGCAAGCTGGTCGAGGCCATCCAGCCCGAGCGCGACACCAGCCGCCAGCCGCTCGTTCAAGCGCTCGTCCAGGTGCTCGACGGCCAGGCCTCCAGGACCGCGCTCGCCGGCGTCGAGTTCGAGCCGGTCGACGCCCACGACGGCAACGCCCGCTACGACCTGATGCTCACGCTCTTCGACTACCCCGAGGGGCTCGCGGGCTCCCTGGAGCACGACTCGGATCTGTTCGATCCGACCACCGCCGAGCGCCTCGCCGGGCTGCTCTTCCTCCAGATGGAGAGCGCCGCGGCCGATCCGGAGCTGCGCCTGTCCGCGCTGCCGGTCCTCTCCGGGGAGGCGCGGCACCAGGCCCTCGTGGAGTGGAACGACACGGACCGGCCGCTCCCCGGTTGGACCCTGCCCGAGCGCTTCGCCGCCCAGGCCGCCAGCACGCCGGAAGCGGTCGCCATCATCGCGGGCAATGCGAGGCTCACCTACGGGGAGATCGACCGCCGCTCGGACGACCTCGCGCGCCGTCTTCATGTGGAGCCCGGCTCGCGGGTGGCGCTCCTCCTGGGCCGCACGCCGGACGTGCCGGTCGCGATCCTCGCCGCCTGGAAGGCCGGGGCCGCCTACATCCCGCTCGATCCCGAGTGGCCCGCCGGGCGGCTGGAGACCGTGCTCGCCGACGCCGAGCCCGCGCTCCTGGTCCACCGCGGCCCGCTGCCGGCTTCCCTGGACGTGCCTGCCCTCGACCTGGACGCTCCCGGCATCGTCGGAGAGGGTGAGCTGCCGGGCTTCCGCCCGGACCGGCTCGCCTACCTGATCTACACCTCGGGGACGACCGGCAGGCCGAAGGCGGTCATGGTCGAGCACGGCAGCGTGGCCGCCATGGTCGGGGCGGTCCTGGACCGGATCGGCGCCGGCACCGATGAGAGGAGACCCGAGCGGGTGCCGCACCTCTCCCGCTACACCTTCGACGTCTCTCTCCTGGAGATCTTCGTCCCGCTCCTCTCGGGAGGGGTCTGCGAGATCGTGGAGAGCGACGAGGTCCTGGACCCCGCCGGGTTCCTGGACGTGCTGGAGCGCTCCACCCGCGTCTTCACCGTTCCCGCCCTGCTGCGCCGGGCCGCGGCCGCTGCGAGAGACCGCGGACCGCAACGCTTCGCCGGCCTGCGCACCCTCACCTCCGGCGGCGACCTCGCGGCGCCCGACCTCCTGGAAGAGCTGCTCGCGGCCTTCCCCTCCACCGAAATCGAGGTGCTCTACGGTCCGACCGAGACGGCGATCGTCTGCACGGGGCACCGGCTGAGCCGGGCGCGGCGGCCCGACCGCGCGCTGATCGGCCGCCCCCTCGACGGCGTGGTCGCGCGGGTGATGGACCCCCGCGGCCAGCCGGTCCCCCTGGGAGCGCCGGGCGAGCTGTGGATCGGCGGTCCCGGCGTGGCGCGGGGCTACTTCCGGCGCGACGACCTGACCGCGGAGCGTTTCGTGGAGGTGGACGGCTGCCGCTTCTACCGCACGGGCGATCTCGTCCGCCACGTTGCGAGCGAAGGGGGAGATCTGGAGTTCCTCGGCCGCGTGGACGACCAGGTCAAGGTGCGCGGCTTCCGCATCGAGCCGGGGGAGATCGAGGCCGCCCTGCTCGATCATCCCGATGTGCGAGACGTGGCCGTGGTGGCGGTATCTGCCGGGGGGGCGGGCGGCGACAAGCAGCTCGTAGCCTACGTGGTGGGCATGGACGATGTGGAGGCGCTGCGCAGCTTCCTGCGGGACCGGCTTCCCGCCTACATGCTGCCCGCGGTCTTCGTCCCCTTGGACGCGCTGCCGATCAGCGCCCACGGCAAGGTGGACCGCAAGGCGCTCCCCGCGCCGGGAGCAGCGCGCGAGGCGCAGGCCGGCTTGGCCGCCCCGCGCAACGCGCGGGAGGAGCTGCTCGCCGGGATCTGGCGCGAGGTGCTGGGCCGCGAGCGGGTGGGGATCCATGACAACTTCTTCCAGCTCGGCGGCGATTCGATCCTGAGCATCCAGATCGTGGCGCGGGCGCGCCGGGCCGGGCTCCAGCTCACCACGCGGCAGTTCTTCGACAACCAGACGATCGCCCTGCTCGCGGAAACTGCCGCGGTCGCGGGAGTCGAGGCGGACGTGGAGATGGAAGAGCCGGTCGAGGGTGAGGTCCCGCTCACGCCCATCCAGCGCCTCTTCTTCGCGGAGGGAAGGCGCGAGCCCTGGTGCTTCAACCAAGCGGTGCTCCTCGCCTCGCGCGAGCGGATGGATGCGGCCCGGCTCGCCGCCGCCCTGGAGCGGCTTGCCCGGCACCACGACGCGCTGCGCCTGCGCTTCGTCCAGGAGGCGGACGGCTGGCGGCAGTTCTACGCTCCGGCCGCCCCGGTGCCGCTCCTGGAGGTCGATCTACCACCGGAGGCTCTCGAATCCGCCATGGAGCAGCTCCAGTCCGGCCTCGACCTGGAGAGCGGCCCGCTCTTCACGGCCGCCCTGTTCCATCTCGGAGCGGAGGACCGGCTGCTCCTCACGGCGCATCACCTGATCGTGGACGCCGTCTCCTGGCGCGTGCTGCTCGAGGACCTCGTCGCCGATACGCTGCCACCCAAGACCACCTCCTGGAAGCGCTGGGCCAAGCTCCTGGAGGCCTCTTCGAGCGACGAGGAGATCCCGTACTGGCAGGCGATCCCATCCGTCCCGCCGCTGCCGGTGGATTCGCCTCCGGACCCGGATACCGAGGGGAGGATGGCGATCCTGACCGTCGAGCTGAGCGCCGCGGAGACGCGGGCGCTGCTCCGGGACGCTCCGCAGGCCTACCGCACCCAGGTCAACGACCTGCTGCTCGCGGCGCTCGCCCGCGCCTTCGGCAGCTGGACGGGGGAGCGCACTCTTCTGGTGGACCTGGAGGGGCACGGGCGCGAGGAGATCTTCCCGGGCGTGGACCTCTCGCGCACCGTGGGCTGGTTCACCACCCTGTTCCCGGTGGCCCTGATGCTGCCGCCCGGGGGCAGGCCGCGGGAGTCGATCCTGGCGGTCAAGGAGACGCTCCGGGCCGTGCCGCGGCGCGGGCTCGGGTACGGCCTGCTGCGCGATCGCCTGACCGTGCCGAAGCCCCAGGTCTCGTTCAACTACCTGGGCCGGTTCGACGCGCCCGCCGGGCCCGCCGGAGAGGCCGGCCCCCTCTCCTTCGCGATCGAGCCCGTCCGCGGGACCGGCAGGGAGGCCGTGCCCGGCCGGCATCTCTTCGCGGTCGACCTGCTGGTGCTGGAGGACCGCCTGCGCGCCACCTGGACCTGGGATCCCGGCCGCCACCTCCAGGCCACGGCCGAGCGGCTGGCGAGCTCCTTCGTCGCC
>JBJMGZ010000275.1:0-4958 GCA_045807605.1 Thermoanaerobaculia bacterium
GAGAACAAGGACGAAAAGGACTTAAAGGACGCAAAGGACCCAAAGGACAAAGGACAGCCAGGGAGGCCGTGTCCTTTACGTCCTTTAAGTCCTTTTCGTCCTTTTGGTCCTTTCAAACATCCCGCGCCTGATTTTCGTAGAATTGCAAGAAGCCGGCGCTCATGCGAGCGGCCACCCAAAAATCGTCCCTTGTCCCCGAGGAGCCTTATGAGCCGAAACCCTGTCGCCCGAGCGGCCCTGGCGCTGTTCGCGCTGGCACTGCCCATCCTGCCGGTCATGGCCCAGGATCTCAAGTCGTTCGAGGAGCGCACCACCGTCCACAAGCTCGCCAACGGCTGGACCTTCATCCTGGTCGAGCGCACGACCGCGCCGGTCTTCTCGTTCTGCACCCTGGCCGACGTGGGCTCGTCGCAGGAGGTGCCCGGCATCACCGGCCTCGCCCACATGTTCGAGCACATGGCTTTCAAGGGCGGTCCGAAAGTCGGCACCAGGGACTGGCCCGCGGAGGAGAAGGCCCTCGCCGCCGTGGAGACGGCCTATGCCGCCTGGCAGACCGAGCGCCTCTCTCCCAAGCCCGACCCCAAGAAGGTCGAGCAGCTCCTCGCCGAGCTCCGCGCCCGGCAGCAGGAGGCCTCGAAGTACGTCGACGACGAAGGCATCCTCGACAACATCCTCGAGCGGGAGGGCGCCAACGGCATCAACGCCACCACCAACTCCGACGACACCCGGTACTTCTACTCCCTGCCGTCCAACAAGCTCGAGCTCTTCGCCTTCCTCGAGTCCGAGCGCTTCCTCCATCCCGTGTTCCGCGAGTTCTACCAGGAGCGCGACGTCGTCCAGGAGGAGCGCCGCATGGGCGAGAACAGCCCCTTCGGACGCCTGCTCGACCAGTTCCAGAGCGCCGCCTTCGAGGCCCATCCCTACAAGCAGCCGGTCGTCGGCTACATGAGCGACCTGCAGTCGTTCACCGCCACCGACGCCCGCAAGTTCTTCGATACCAACTACGCGCCGTCCAATCTGACGACCGTGATCGTGGGCGACATCCAGCCGCGGAGCGTCATCCCGATCCTGGAGAAATACTTCGGCCGCATCCCGGCCCGGCCGGGACCGCAGCCGCTGCGCACGGTCGAGCCGCCGCAGGATGCCGAGAAGATCGTGGTCCTCGAGCACTCGGCGCAGCCGATCTACCTGGAGGGGTACCACAAGCCCGCCAACAACCACCCCGACCAGCCGGTCTACGACGCCATCGACGACATCTTCAGCCGCGGGCGCACCTCGCGCCTCTACCGCACCCTGGTGCGCGACAGGAAGCTCGCCATCCAGGTGGGTTCCTTCTCCGGCTACCCCGGCAACAAGTACCCGAACCTCTGGGCCATCTTCGCCATGCCCTCCGTCGGCGTCACCAACGAGCAGGTGCAGGAGGTCATTCATTCCGAGATCGCGCGCCTCCAGAACGAGGACGTCACGGACGAGGAGCTCGCGAAGTTCAAGACCCGGGCGAAGGCCGACCTCCTGCGCGCCATGCGCGACAACCAGCAGCTCGCCGACCAGCTCGCCGAGCACCAGAGCCGCTACGGCGACTGGCGCGAGCTGTTCCGCTATCTCGATCGGATCGACAAGGTCACCAAGGCCGACATCCGCCGCGTGGCCGGCGAGACCTTCGTGAAGAACAACCGGACGGTCGCCATGAGCAACACCCGGCCGGCCCCCGCCAAGGAGAGCACGCGATGAATCGAATCACCCGGATCCTCCCGCTCCTCCTCCTTGCCGTGCCCGCCGCGGCCCAGGTCGACCGCGCCGCGGACCTCCGCTATCCGCCGCTCGCCGGATTCGACATCCCGCAGGCGCAGCGGGTCGAGCTGGACAACGGCCTCGTCGTCCTCCTCCTGGAGGACCACGAGCTGCCGATGGTCGAGGCCACGGTGCTCGTCCGCGCCGGCTCCGGCTACGATCCCGCGGACAAGGTCGGCCTCGCCGAGCTCGCCGGCCGCGTGCTGCGCACCGGCGGCACCGAGAGGATGAACGGCGACCAGCTCGACGACTGGCTGGAGAGCCGCGCCGCCGCCATCGAGGTCGGAGTGCAGGACGACGCCGCGCGCGTCACCATGAATTCCCTCAAGAAGGACTTCCCCGACGCCCTGCGCCTCCTCGCCGACGTGCTCCGCCGCCCCGCCTTCGACCCCAGGAAGCTGGAGGTCGAGCGCAACCGGGCGATCACCAACGTGGCGCGGCAGAACGACGAGCTGCTCGGGATCCTGTTCCGCGAGTTCCGGGAGATCGTCTACGGGCCGGACTCCCCCTACGGCTGGAGCCAGACCTACGAGACCCTCCGCGCCATCAGCCGGGAGGACGCTCTCGCCTGGCACAGGCAGATGTTCCACCCGGACCGCACCATCCTCGGCCTGGTGGGCGACTTCTCCTCCGCGGAGGCGACGCGCTGGGTGCGCGAGGCGTTCGGCGACTGGCCGCGGGGAGCGGAGACGAAGCTCGCCGCGCCCGCCTGGCGCGAGCGGCTCACCCCCGGCATCTACTACGCCGAGAAGGACGACGTCCCGCAGTCCGGCATCATCATGGGGCACCTCGGCGTGCGCCGCGACCATCCGGACTACTACGCGCTGGAGGTCATGAACCAGGTGCTCGGCACCTCCACGATCTCCCGCCTGTTCAACAACGTGCGCACCAAGAAGGGGCTCGCCTATGCCGTCGGCGGCCAGGTCGGGTCCGCCTGGGACCATCCCGGCACGGCGATGATCTTCACCAGCACCAAGGTGGAAACCACCGGCGCCGCCCTGGACGCCCTGCTGGAGGAGGCCCGCAACCTCAAGACCGCCCCGCCCACGGAAGCCGAGATCGATACCGCCAAGCGCGGGCTCCTGGACTCCTTCATCTTCCGCGTGGACTCGCCGCGCCGGGTGCTGGGCCAGCAGCTCCAGGCCGAGCTCCACGGCTACCCGCGCGACTGGCTGTCGCGCTACCGCGCCGGCATCGAGGCGGTCACGCCGGCCCAGGTGCGCGACGCCGCGGCCCGCCACCTGCGCCCCGACGAGTTCGCCATCCTCGTGGTCGGTCCTGCCCAGGGCCAGGACAAGCCGCTCGCCACGTTCGGCAAGGTGACACCGGTGGACATCACCCTCCCCCAGCCGCCGGCGCCTCCCGGAGCCAGGAGCGGGAGCTGACGTCCAGGCATTCCCGGGGCGTGTAGCAAAAGCTACACGCCCTTTCCCCTCTTCTTCCCTCCTTCGACCATCCCGGGTGCCCCGGACGTACAAAGAAGCAGGTTTTTTTCGTTCTCCCATTTGGCACGTACATTGCTGTCGCCCTTACACGGAATGGGAGGGCGTAGTTGATTTATTTCCACAACAGAGAAACAAGGAAGGGAGAGGGATGAGCGGAAGGGTTCTCATCACGGGCGGAGCTGGCTTTATCGGCTCACATCTTGCGGACGAGTTGCTCGAACATGGCTACCAGGTCAAGGCGCTGGACAACCTGTCGGACCAGGTGCACGGACCGCACTCGAGCCGTCCCGGCTACCTCAATCCGGACGTGGAGCTGATCGAGGGCGACGTCCGCGATCCGCAGGCGGTGCGCAGGGCGCTGGAGGGCGTCGACGCGGTCTACCACTACGCGGCCCGGGTCGGCGTCGGCCAGAGCATGTACGAGGTCGAGAAGTACACCTCCGTCAACAACCTGGGGACGGCGGTGCTGCTCGAAGCGCTGATCGAGAGGCCGGTGCGGCGCCTGGTCGTGGCCTCCAGCATGAGCATCTACGGCGAAGGGCTCTACGTCGACGCCGAGGGGCGCGCGGTCGCGGGGCAGGAGCGCGAGCTGGAGCGGCTCAAGGCGCACGACTGGGAGGTGCGCGACGACCAGGGCCGGCCGCTGACGCCGGTGCCCACGCCCGAGTCCAAGGCGCCCTGCCTGTCTTCCGTCTATGCCCTCTCCAAGTACGACCAGGAGCGCATGTGCCTGATGGTGGGCCGGGCCTACTCGATCCCCACCGTGGCGCTGCGCTTCTTCAACGTCTATGGCACGCGGCAGGCGCTGTCGAACCCCTACACCGGGGTGCTCGCCATCTTCGCCTCGCGCCTCCTCAACGGCAATCCGCCGCTGATCTTCGAGGACGGCCACCAGATGCGCGACTTCGTCCACGTCTCGGACATCGCCCGCGCCAGCCGGCTGGCCCTGGAGATCGAAGGGGCATGCGGCCAGGTGCTCAACGTGGGCAGCGGACGCCGGTACACGGTGCGGGAGATCGCCAGCGCGATGGCGGACGTGCTCGGCCGCAAGGACGTGGAACCCGAGGTGACCGGCAAGTACCGGGTGGGCGACATCCGCCACTGCTTCGCGGACATCACGATGGCCCGGCGGGTGCTCGGCTACGAGCCGCAGATGCCGCTGGAACGGGGATTGATCGAGCTGTCTTCCTGGCTCGAGGGACAGGTGGCCACCGACCACGTTGCGCAGGCACGCGAGGAGCTGGCCGCCCGGGGGTTGACGGTATGAGCAAGGCTGGCAGGAACCTTCCCCTCGTGTTGATCACCGGCGGAGCCGGCTTCATCGGCACCAACCTGGCCGACGCGCTGGCCTCCTCCGGCCGGCGGGTGCGGGTGCTCGACAACCTCTCGCGCCCCGGCGTGGAGAGGAACCTCGAGTGGCTCAAGGAGACCCACGGCGACCGCATCCTCTTCGAGAAGGCCGACGTGCGCGACTCCGCGGCGGTGCGGCGCGCCATGCGGGGGGTGGAGGCGGTGTTCCACTTCGCCGCCCAGGTGGCGGTGACCACCAGCCTGGAAGATCCCGTCCTCGACCATGACGTCAACGTCAACGGTACGGTCAACGTGCTGGAGGCGGCCCGCCTCGAGCCGGAGCCGCCGGCCGTGCTCTTCACCTCCACGAACAAGGTCTACGGCGGCATGGAGGACGTCGAGCTTCACCTCGACGGCATGCGCTACGTGCCC
>JBJMGZ010000276.1:0-5285 GCA_045807605.1 Thermoanaerobaculia bacterium
TCCAGCGCCTCCGGATCGACCGGCGTGAGGAGGCGCGACGCGGCGGCGATGTTGTACGCCGCCCCTTCGGGCGCGAGGTGGTGCAGGAACCAGAGCGAGCGCTGGCCGTGGGAGAGCGGCGCCAGGACGACAGGCTCTCCCGCCGGCCCCTCGCCCGCCGTGAGGATCAGGTCCTCGAACGGGCCGGAGCGGTCGCGTCCGATGATCGCCATGCCGGCCTATCCGAATCTCAGGACGTTCATGGGATCCAGGACCGCGGCGCGGCGCGCGGGCAGGAAGTTCGCCGCGAGCGTCACCAGGAAGAGCGCCAGGGAGGTGCCGCCCAGGACCAGGGGATCGATGATGCTGGCCTGGGACATCAGGCCGGCGAGCTGCCGGTTGAGGATGAAGACGGCGATCAGGCCCAGGGCCAGCCCGATCGCGGCCAGCACCGCGCCGCGTGCCACGACCATGCGCAGGATGCGGCCGCGGTCGGCCCCGAGCGACATGCGGATCGCGATCTCGCGCGAGCGCTGGGTGATGCTGTAGGAGATCACGCCGTAGATGCCGATGGCGGCCAGGACCAGGGCGAGGACGGTGAAGACGCTGATCAGGATGACCTGGAACCGCGCCGTGTTCGTCTGCTTCGCCAGCCGCTCCTCCATCGTGGCCATGTCGAACTCCGGGATCTCGGGATTGATCGCCTTCATCTCCTGGTGGAGAGGCGCCCGCAGCTGGTCCACCGTTACGCCGGGCTTGGGGCGCACCAGGAAGTTGACCGTCAGCGGACGGCGGACGTACTGCAGCATCGAGAGATAGATGTCGGGCGCGGGCGCCGCCTCTCCCTGCAGCCCCTCGTACTGGACGTCGGCGGCGATCCCGACCACGGAGAGCCAGGGCACCTCCTTGGCCAGCGGGCCGAGCTTGAGGCGCTTGCCGATCGGGTCCTGGCCGGGCCAGTGCTGCTCCGCCATGGCCCTGCTGATGACCACGGCGTTGGTCTCGGTGTCGTGCATGTCGAAGGCGCGGCCCTTCTGGATGGGCACGCCGAGGACGTCGAAGTAGGCCGGGGTCACCGTCCGGATCATGGCGGCGTAGGTGCCGTCGGGCCGGTCGCTAGCGCGGTCCTCGACCGTGATGTAGGACCCCGCCCAGTCGTCGGTGGGGATGGTCGAGGCGGCGATCGCGAGCTTGCCCACGCCGGGGACGGCCGAGATCCGGGGCAGGTACTCCTGGCGCACCAAGTCGACGATCACCTGGTCGTCGAGGTACTTCCCCCCGCGCGGCTCCATGCGGAAGGTGAGCAGCCCCTCGCGGCGGAAGCCGAGGTCCTGGCCGATCATCTGGTAGAAGCCCTTGGCCATCAGCACGGCGCCGATCGAGAGCGTCAGGGCGAGCGCCACCTGGGCGACGACCACGCCGTTCTGGAAACGGACCCAGCCGCGGCCGGCCGGCTGCTCCGACTTCTCGTCGCGGCCGAGGCTCTCGGTGATCCGCGAGCGGAAGCTGGTCAGGACCGGCACGAGCCCGAACACCAGGCCGCAGACCACGGCGAGGGCCAGGGTCGCCGCGATCACGCCCGGCTTCGCGCCGACCTGGATGAAGCTCGGGAACTGGGCGCCGCTGACCGCGATCAGCGCGCGGGCGGCCCACTGCGCGAGGAGGAGCCCGGCGACGGCGCCGATCATGGAGAGCAGGAGGCTCTCGGTCAGGAGCTGGCGCACCATGCGTCCGCGGCTGGCGCCGAGCGCGACCCGGATCGCCCAGGCGCGCTGCTTGACCACGGCCTTGGTGAGCAGCAGGCTCGCGACGTTGATGCAGGCGATGAAGAGGAGGATGACGGCGCCGACGCTCAGGATGACCAGGCCGTTGCGCAGCTTGCCGAACCAGAACTCCTCCAGGGGCACGAGCGCGGCGCCGAGCCCCTGGTTCGTGTCGGGGAATTCCTGCGCGAGCGCCGCGGTGACGCCGCTCATCTGTTCCTGCGCCTGCTCCAGCGTGACGCCCGGCTTGAGCCGCGCGGCCCCGGCTGCCCAGCGCAGGCTGCGCTCCGTCACGAAGAGCGGGATCGGGGGGAGCATGGACGGGACCCAGACGTCGGCCAGGTCCGACAGCCCGCGGAAGCCCCGCGGCGCCACGCCGATGACCTCGTAGGACCTGCCGTTGAGCTGCAGCTTGCTGCCGACGATCTTCGGATCCGCGCCGAAGTTGTTGCGCCAGAAGTCGTGGCCCAGCACGACCACGAAGCGCTCCATGGGGTTGGCGTCCTCGTCCGGGGAGAAGAAGCGGCCGATGGCGGGCTTGAGCCCGAGCAACGGGAAGTACTCCGCGTTGACCAGCTCGCCGGAAAGCCGCTGCGAGTCCTGCCCCTGCTCCAGGTTGAAGGCCAGGTTGGCCCACACGCTCATCGCCGAGAAGGACGAGGTCCGCTCTCGCCAGTCCTTGATGTCGGTCTGCGACAGGGGCCACGGCGTGACCGTCTCGCCCTTGTCCTCGAAGCTGCCCTGGAGGACCACCAGCCGCTCCGGGTCCCGGTAGGGGAGCTCGCTCATCAGAACGGAGTTCACGACCGTGAAGATCGTGGCCGCGGCGCCGATGCCGAGCGTCAGCGTGAGGATCGCGGCGGCGGAAAAGCCCCTCTCCGTCGCCAGCTGCCGCAATCCGAACCGCAAGTCCTGCCAAAGCGTTTTCATCTATCGATTTCTTCCAGTTCGTAGAGTTGCGTTGATAATGGAAAACCGTTCCCCGAGAGCCGAGGCGGGTTCCTGCGCTCCACATAGTTCAGGGTGCATGAGAGTCTGGGAACGTGACAAACTCGTTCGCGCCGCGGAGATGACGATGACGAAAGCGCCAAGATTCCAGGGTATGCGGGCTTTCCTGACCATGTGGGCCGGCCAGACGGTCTCCCTGCTCGGATCGAGCCTCACCAGCTTCGCGCTGGGCGTCTGGGTCTACCAGCGGACCGGCTCGGTGACCAAGTTCGCCCTCATCGCCTTCTTCGCCTCGCTGCCCGGCCTCCTCGTTTCGCCCGTCGCCGGGGCCCTGGTCGACCGTTGGGACCGGCGGCGCACGCTGATCCTGAGCGACTCCCTGGCCGCGGTGACGAGCGTGATCCTCCTCGTGCTCCTCTGGGACGAGTCGAGGGATCTCCTGGAGGTCTGGCACATCTACGTGCTCACGGCCGTCTCCTCGGTGTCCAACGCCCTGCAATGGCCGGCCTTCACCGCGGCCACCACGCTGCTGGTGCCCAAGCACCAGTACGGCCGGGCGAGCGGCCTGTCGCAGATGGGCCTGGCCCTCTCCCAGATCCTCGCTCCCCTGCTCGGCGCCCTGATGCTCCAGTGGGTGCGGATGCGCGGCATCCTGATCGTGGACCTCGCCACCTTCGGAGTCGCGGTCCTGGCCCTGCTCGCGGTGAGGTTCCGCGAGCCCGACCGGACGTCGGAGAAGGACGCGCCGCGCTCCCTCTGGCAGGAGTCGACCGTGGGCTGGACCTACCTGCGGCAGCGTCCCGGGCTGATGGCGCTGCTCATCCTCTTCGCCAACACCAACTTCAACCTGGGCATGCTCCAGGCGCTGCTGCCGCCGCTGATCCTGAGCTTCGCCTCGTCCACCTCGCTCGGTACCGTGCTCTCTATCGCAGGCGTCGGCATGCTGACCGGCACGCTGGCCATGGGCGTGTGGGGCGGACCGAAGCGCCGGGTCCACGGCATCTTCGCGGGCCTGCTGGTCCAGGGGCTGATCCTGCTCGTCGGCGGCTGGCAGCCGAGCGCGCTCCTGGTGGGCACCGCGGCCTTTATCTTCCTTTTCACCCTGCCGTTCGTCAACGGCTGCAGCCAGGCGATCTGGCAGGCCAAGGTGCCACCCGGCCTGCAGGGGCGCGTCTTCGCGGTGCGCCGCATGGTGGCGATGTCCTCGATGCCGGCGGCCTACTTCCTGGCCGGCCCGCTGGCCGACCGGGTGTTCGAGCCCATGCTCGCGCCCGGCGGCGCGCTGTCCGGCAGCGTGGGCGCCGTGATCGGCGTCGGCCGGGGGCGCGGCATCGGGTTCCTCTTCATGCTGCTCGGCCTTCTGGTGGTTTCGGGCCTCGCCGTGGCCGTGTCCTACCCGCGCCTGCGCCAGGTCGAGGACGAGCTGCCCGACACCGTGCCGGATGGCGTCTCTCCTGCTGCCGGCGCAGCCCTGGAGGTCTACACGAGCGGGTAGAGGGAATCGCGCCGCCGGAGGGCTACGTCTCTTCCTCTTCCCGCGTGTACAGCGACTCGGAATACGAGCGGCCGTCGCGGACGAGGCGGAGGCGGCCCGTGGCGGCCCAGCGGCGGAGCGTGGCCGAGGCGCTTCGCGGCTCGATGTTGCGCTTCAGCTTGTCGCCCCAGCGCTCGTAGATCTCGTCGAGGATCTCCGAGGCTCCGAAGACCTCGCCGGGTTTCTTGCCCTCGATCACGCGGCTCATCAGGTGGCTCAGCCAGCGCCAGCCCTTGGTGGCGACGTCCTCGGGCGGCGGGGCTGGGGAAGGGGAGGCCGGCTCGACGTCCGCGAGCATCTCGCCGAGGCCCGCGGAAGCGGCCTTGAAGGCTTCGTAGCGCTCGATCGCCTTGCGGTGCTCGGCCTCGTGCACCCCCTTCTGCCCGGCGTGGAAGGCCTGCCGCTCGGCATGATGCGCCTCCTGCGCCGTGTGGTGCTCCTGCTGCTGGTGGTGGTGCGCGATCTTCGCCTCCAACTGCGAAAGCGCCTCGGCGATGGACAGGTTCGAGCCCATTCCAGATCCCTCCAGGGTCATGCCAGAGGCGACCGCCGCGGCGGAGCGCCGGCTGTACGTTGCAAAGCAGGGGTATCGGCTTTCAGGATACCGGGAGGAGCGCCTCGCTGTCCATCCCACGTTGAAAGGCTCAAGGACTTTTCAGCGAAGCCTCCGTACATTTCAACGCTGAAGGATAGGGCGCAACATTCCAGGAAGAGCTTGCAATGGCCTTCGTGTAGTTTTCAACGATGAACGAGTACTTCTCAACGCTCGGCACTCATTCTTCAACGTTGCATGAGTGAGGTGTGGAGGAGTGCCGATGCCTTGCAACGCAAGAGCCGCGTAGCGTTGAGATGTGCGTGTACATCTCAATGCTGGATGGAAACGGCATTGAGATCTTTGGATGCAACGTTGAACCGAGGATGCACAACGTTGAGAGTCTCGGATAATTTTCAACGATGAGAGGAGAGATCTCAATGTTGAAGGGAGACGTCCCACCGTTGGATGGGTTCATTTCAACGTCTTCTGTGTTGATTTCAACGATGAGCGTGTTCCTCTCGACGCA
>JBJMGZ010000277.1:0-3562 GCA_045807605.1 Thermoanaerobaculia bacterium
ACCGATCCGGCGGCCATGCTTCGGCTGGCCGAGCTCGCGGCGCAGTCGGCCGAGGCGCTCGACATGGAGGTCTATGGCGCCGAGAACGTCGCGGACCTCCAAGCCCGGGCTTGGGCCGAGGTGGCGAACGCTCACCGCGTCATCGGCGACCTGCCTCAGGCCGACCGCATGATGACCCGGGCCGTCGAATGCCGCTCCCGCGGCACCGGCGAACCTCGCCTCCTGGCGCGCCTGTCGGACCTGGCCGCGGCGCTCGCCTGTGCGCAGCGGCGCTTCGACCAGGCCTTCCGGCTGCTCGATATCGGCTACTCGATCTACATCAAGCTCGGCGACCGGCACTCCGCCGGACGGGTGCTCATCGCCCGCGGCCTGTACACCGGCTACACCGGAGACCCGCTGGAGGGTATCCGGTACCTGGTGCATGGCCTCAACATCATCGACCGCACCCGGGAGCCGAAGCTGGCCTTCCAGGCGCTGAACAACATCGTCCTGCTCCGGGTCGAGCTGGGCGAATACGAAGAGGCCCGGCGGTCGCTGCGCCAGATGAGGCCGCTCTACGCCCGCTATTCCGATGAGGTGATGGATATCAAGCTCCGCTGGATCGAAGGCAAGATCGCCGCCGGTCTCGCCGAGCTCGAAGAGGCCGAGACCGCCTTCACCGAGGCCCGGGACAGGTTCGACCGGAGCGGGTTCGGCTATCGCGCCGCCCTGGTCTCGCTCGACCTCGTCTCGGTCTGGCTCCAGCAGGGCCGTACCGGCGAGATCCAGCAGCTCGTGGCCGAGTTGCTGGTGACCTTCAAGGCGGTCGGCGTCGAGCGCGAGGCGCTCGCCGGCGTCCTGCTGCTCCGGGATGCCGTGGAGTGCGAGCAGGCCACCGTGGAGCTGCTCCAGCTCATCGCCCATTCCCTCGGCAAGCTGGACGGCCGCTCGGCTCCGCCGCTCGACCCCGAAATCCGCTAGTCGGTCGCCCTCTTCAGACCTCTTCCAACGCCCGGCCCCGGCCGGGCGTTTCCGTTTCTTCCTGCCCTTCGAGCTCATCCAGACGGGCCAGCTCGTCCTGCAGGGCCCGCGTCACCGCGCTCTCGATCTCGTCGTACCTGAGCTTCGGCACCAGAGGGGTGATCTGGGCGTCGGGCTCGATCTGGCGGAAGCCCATCTCGATCTGCTCCAGGACCCAGCGGGGGTCCTGAGGGAGAGATGGCCATTTGTTTTCTTTCATCAGTTGGAAGTCTACCCCTACTTTCAGGGTGCCGGATCGCCGAAAAACGCGCCGGCACCCCTCATCGCCGGCCGCACGTGTGACCATGGATACAGAAATAGCGATACATGGGGTGGCGCCATCTTAGACTCGCCAAGCACCCTGAAGGGTGAAAGGAGAATCCCACGATGAGAAAGCTGGCCCTGATCCTCGCCCTTGCCGCCCTGCTCGTCCCCGGCCTCTGCCTTGCCGGGACGCCGCAGACCCCGGAGCCCGCTCCGGCGACCCCGGTCCTGAGCCTCGAGGAGATCCTTCTCGGAAGCTCCTGCGCCGCGGAGCCCGCGTTCCTGTCGCCTCCCGGCTGCGCCCGGCCCTGCAAGGTCGACCGGGACTGCCGCCACTACCCGGAGGAGGTCTGCGTCAGCGGCTGCTGCGCCTACTGAGCACCTACTCGCCCGCGCTCGCCTCCTCCGCCTCCTCCCCGGCAGGCAGCGCGGGCGCCTTGAAGAAGACGGCTCCGAGCGGCGGCAGGTTCAGCGTGAGCGACCAGGAGCGGCCGTGGAGGGGGACCTCCGCGGCCTCGACCTCGCCCATGTTCCCCACTCCGCTCCCCTGGTACTCGGCGGCGTCGCTGTTGAGCACCTCGGACCACAGGCCGCGGCGGGGCACTCCCACCCGGTAGCCCTGCCGCGGCACGGGCGTGAAGTTGAGCACCACGAGGAAGACCGCCCGTCCGTCCTCGCTCTTGCGCAGGAAGGTGAGCACGCTGTTGAGCGCATCGTTGGCGTCGATCCACTCGAAGCCGTCGGGCGAGGCGTCCAGCTCGTGCAGCGCCGGCTCTTCGCGGTACAGGCGGTTCAGGTCCTCCAGCCAGCGGCAGACGCCGGCGTGCCCGGGATCGTCGAGCAGGTGCCAGTCGAGGCTCGTCTCGTGGTTCCACTCGCGGTACTGCGCCAGCTCCGCGCCCATGAACAGCAGCTTCTTGCCGGGCTGCGCCCACATGTAGCCGTAGAGCAGTCTCAAGTTCGCCAGCTTCTGCCAGGCGTCGCCTGGCATCTTGTTCACGAGCGAGCCCTTGGCGTGGACCACCTCGTCGTGGGAGAGCGGCAGCACGAAATTCTCGTTCCAGGCGTACACCATCCGGAACGTGATCTCGTTGTGGTGGTACTTGCGGTGGATCGGGTCGTGGGCAAGGTACTTGAGAGTGTCGTGCATCCACCCCATGTCCCACTTGTAGCCGAAGCCGAGCCCGCCGACCCAGGTCGGCCGCGAGACCATGGGCCAGGCCGTGGACTCCTCCGCGATCGTCTGCGCGCCGGGGAACTGCTCGCAGATCTCGTCGTTGACGGCGCGCAGGAGCTCGATGGCCTCCAGGTTTTCGCGCCCGCCGTAGCGGTTCGGGACCCACTCCCCATCCTTGCGCGAGTAGTCGAGGTAGAGCATCGAGGCGACCGCATCCACCCGCAGGCCGTCGACGTGGTACCGGTCCAGCCAGAAGATCGCGCTGCTGGTGAGGAAGCTCCGCACCTCGTTGCGGCCGTAGTTGAAGATGTAGCTCCCCCAGTCGGGATGGAATCCCTGGCGGGGATCGGCGTGCTCGTAGAGGTGCGTGCCGTCGAAGTAGGCGAGGCCGTGCTCGTCCGTGGGGAAGTGGGACGGCACCCAGTCGAGGATCACCCCGATCCCCTTCTGATGGAGATGATCGACCAGGAACATGAAGTCCTGCGGCGTGCCGTAGCGGCTGGTCGGAGCGAAGTAGCCCGTGACCTGGTAGCCCCACGAGCCGTAGTAGGGATGCTCCGTGACCGGCATCAGCTCGACATGGGTGAAGCCCAGCTTCTTCACGTGATCGGCCAGGAGCGGCGCGATTTCCCGATACGACAGGGGGCGCTCGCCCTCCTCCGGCACCCGCCGCCAGGAGCCCAGGTGCACCTCGTAGATCGACATCGGCGCCGCGACCGACTGGCGCGCCTTGCGCTCCGCCATCCAATCGCCGTCCCCCCACTCGTAGCCGAGCTCCCAGACTACGGACGCCTGCGCGGGCGGGACTTCGGCGTAGAGAGCGAAAGGATCGGCCTTGTCCGCCTTGTAGCCGTTGAATCGGGAAATGACGTGGTACTTGTAATGGGCTCCCGGCCCCACTCCAGCGAGGAAACCCTCCCAGATGCCCGACGCGTCGCGGCGGGCCAGGGGCTGGGCCGCCTTGTCCCAGCCGTTCCAATCCCCCATCACCGTGACCCGTTCGGCGTCCGGCGCCCAGACCGAGAACCAGGTGCCGTCCGTCCCTTCGCTCGTGCCGGGATGCGAGCCCATGCAGTCGTACAGCCGGTAGTGCGTTCCTTCGTTGAAGAGATATAGATCCTG
>JBJMGZ010000278.1:0-7132 GCA_045807605.1 Thermoanaerobaculia bacterium
CTCTGGCTGACCAGGACCGAGATCCCCTTGCCGCGGTAGGAGTAGGGCATCAGCAGCAGATGGCGGTGCCAGAAGGCAAGGATGAAGCGCTCGTCCCCCTTCTCCATCCTCCTCAACGGCTCGTCATTGTGATGGCGGAGCTTGACGGTGGATCGCAGCGCCCGGATCAGCCCGGCCGCGGCGAAAGACAGGAGGGCGTCCTTCATGCCCCGCTTATGCCCGGAACTGCAGGTCGTACAGCCGCCGGTAGGTGCCGCCGAGCGCCATCAGCTCGCCGTGGTTGCCCTCCTCCACGATCCGGCCGCCCTCCATGACCACGATGCGGTCGGCCCGCATCACGGTCGAGAGCCGGTGCGCGATGACCAGCGTGGTGCGGCCCTGCATCAGGTTCGAGAGCGCCTTCTGCACCAGCGCCTCGGACTGCGTGTCGAGGTGCGACGTGGCCTCGTCCAGGATCAGGATCGGCGCGTTCTTGAGCAGGGCGCGCGCGATCGCCAGGCGCTGCCGCTGGCCGCCGGAGAGGCGCACTCCCGACTCGCCGATCACCGTGTCGTAGCCCTGCGGGAGCTGCATGATGAACTCGTCCGCGTAGGCCGCCGCGGCCGCCTCGCGCACCCGTTCGAGCGGCAGGTCGGAGCGGCCGTAGGCGATGTTGTTGCGGATCGAGTCGTTGAACAGCACCGTGTCCTGCGTCACGATCCCGATCAGCGCCCGCAGGCTGTCGAGCTTGAAATCCCGGATGTCCGTGCCGTCGATCGCCACCCGGCCCTCGTCCGGATCGAAGAAGCGCGGCAGCAGGTTCACCATCGTCGTCTTGCCGGCTCCGGACGTGCCGACCAGGGCCACGATCTCGCCCGCCCGGATCGCCAGGCTCACGCCATGGAGGACCGGACGGTCCTCGTAGGCGAAGAACACCCGCTCGTAGGCGATCCCCTCCCGCACGGTGGTGATTTCACGCGCGGCCGGCCGCTCCACGATGTCGTTCGGGATCGCGGTCAGGCGCGCCACCCGCTGGCCGGCCGCCGTCGCCTCCTGGAGCACCAGGTTGACCTTGTTGAGCTTGCGGATCGGATCGTAGATCATCATCAGCACGATGATGAACTGGATCAGCGCCTCCGACTTGAGCTCGTCCGCCCGGATGGCCTTGCCGGCATAGATCAGGAGCACCGCCGACCCGATGGCCGCCAGCGACTCGACGACCGGCCCCGAGGTGTGAGAGAGCATCTGCGCCCAGAGGTTCACCCGCAGGTGCCGCCGCGTGGCCTCGCGGAAGCGGTCGAGCTCGAACTTCTCCATGCCGAACGCCTTGACCACCCGGTGGCCGCGGATGCCCTCGGTCAGCAGGCTCGCCAGGTCGGCCATGCGCTCCTGGCTGCGGTGGGTGGTGCGGCGCATCCCCTTGCCGAAGCGGACGATGGGGTAGACCAGCACCGGCGCCACCACCAGCGTGATCACCGCCAGCCGGAAGTGGATCGACAGCAGCAGCACGATCAGGAAGACCAGCGTGATCGACTGCTGGAACAGGTCGAGCAACCGGTTGGAGACCGCGTTCTGCATCATCCCCACGTCGTTGATGACGCGCGCGATCAGCTCTCCCGACGGGTGCGCGCCATGGAAGCGGCTCGACTGGCCGAGGATGTTGCGGTAGAGGTCGTTGCGGATGTCGGTCGTCACTCCCAGGCCGATGTTCTGGAAGGCGTAGCCCGACACGAAGTCCGCCAGGCAGCGCAGCAGGAAGACGCCGACGAAGAGCAGGGGGAGGAAGTAGACGACCTCGTCGCCTCCCACCCCGAGCCGGCGCTTCAGCGACTCGTAGCTGCGGTCGAACTGCCGCTGGAGGTTGAACCGCTTCTTGAGGTCGGTCAGCACTCCGGGCTTCTCCGCCCGCGTGCCGCCGCCCTCGGGAGAGGCGGCGATGCCCGGCACGGGGATCGGGCTCGACCCGCCGCTCTTCGCCAGCAGCACCTCGCGGAAGATGGGCTGCAGCAGCGCGCCCGTCGCGGCCTGGGTGGCGGCATAGGCCATGATGCCCACGGCGGCGAGCAGGGCCCAGCCGGTGTAGCGGCGCAGGTAGTACCAGAAGAAGGCCGGAGTGGTCACGCCGGGCTCTCCTGGATCTTTGCCAATCCCTCCAATCCCTCCAATACCGCCGCCACCTCCCTCGCCGCCCGGCCGCTCGCGCCCCCCTCCCCCAGCCGGCCGCGCAGCTCGGCGAGCCCCTTGCGCATCGCGGCGCGCACGTCGTCCTCCAGGAGCACCCGCTCGGCCTCGGCGGCGATGCGCTCGGGGTTGGCGTTGCCCTGGAGCAGCTCCGGCACCACCTGCCGGCCCAGCACCAGGTTGACCAGGCTGATGCTCGGCAGGCGCACCAGCGCCCTGGCGAGCGAGTACGTCCAGAAGCCCAGCCGGTAGAGGACGATCATCGGCGTGCCGAGCAGGCCCACCTCCAGCGTGGCCGTGCCCGAGGCGCAGAGCGCCAGGTGCGAATCGGCGATCGCGCCGAAGCGGTCCTCGGAAACGATCCGCACCGGCAGGCCGGAGAGCTCGACCTGCTCTTCCAGCAGCTCGCGCGGCACGGTCGGCGCCTTGATGAGGCTGACCGCGATGGGCAGCTCGGCGGCCAGGCGCCGCACCGCCTGCAGCATGGCGGGGAGCAGCGCCTCGACCTCGCCGAGCCGCGAGCCGGGCAGGAGCGCCACCCGGAACGGCCCTTCGGGCTCCCCCCCTTCATCCAATCGATCCCACGCCTGCGGGAGCTGCGGCACCTCGTCGACCAGCGGATGGCCGACATGGACCACCTCCACGCCGTGCCGGCGGTAGAAGTCCACCTCGAAGGGGAAGAGGACCAGCATGCGGTCGACCCGCTTCGCGATGGTGCGCACGCGCCCCTTGCGCCAGGCCCAGACCTGCGGGCTGATGTAGTAGATGACGCGCAGGCCGCGCTTCTCCAGCTCCCTGGCCAGGCGGAGGTTGAAGTCCGGGAAGTCGATGAGCACGGCCGCGTCGGGACGCCGGCGGTCCACCTCGGAGAGCAGCGCGGCGAAGACCTGCTTGATGCGCGGCAGGAGGCGGAGCACCTCGGTGATCCCCACCACCGCGACCTCGGAGCTGTGGGCCACGGCCTCGAGGCCGGCGGCCTCGAGCTCGTCGCCGCCGAGGCCGAACGTCACCAGGCCGGGCACGAGCCGGCGCAGCTCGGAGACCAGCCGGGCGCCGTGGAGGTCTCCCGAGGCTTCTCCGGCCACCACCAGGAGCTCCTTGGTACGGCTCATGGAATGGGAGCTGGCGGCCCCTGCGGGAACGGGTACATCAGCCAGGCCACGAGCAGACCGCCGCCCACCATCCCCAGGAAGAGCTGCAGGAACAGGCGCACCTGGTCCTTGCGCCCGCGCCGCCAGAGCAGGGTGAAGAACAGGCTCACCACGAGCGAGTAGAGGACCATCAGGAAGAAATGGCTCATGTCTCCCTCACTCCTTCTTGCCGCGCGAGATGTCCCACGCGTCGAGCACGAGCAGCCAGTTCATCAGCCCGGCGGTGAGCAGGAACGCGGTGCCGTACTCGTAGCCGGCGCCGACGATGTCGCCGGAGTAGTCGGCGCCGTAGCGCAGGACGAAGTACGGCAGGCCCATGCCCATGGCGCCGCCGGTGGCCAGGAAGGTGAGCGGCTGGCCGGGGAGCGGACGGTACAGGTTGCCCTGCAGCTCGCAGCCGACCCAGAGGCAGACCACGATGAGCAGCAGGAAGGCCAGGCCGCGGGCGGTCCGCCGGACGTAGATGTGTCCGAGCCCCGGCACGAGCCAGGCCAGGATCATGGCCAGGTACGGGTTGCCGACGGGCACGCCCGCTGATACTGCCGGCGCCGCCTCGGTCTGCGGCGGCACGGCGTCATCGGATTGAGCCAAGTCTTGTGTCCTCCTCCGGAGCCTCGGCGAAGAGCGCCCGCAGGCGCTCGCGCGACTGGCGCAGGTCTTCCGGGATGAGCCGGACCTCCGCCAGGACGGTCATGAAGTTCGTGTCCCCGCTCCAGCGCGGGACCAGGTGGAAATGGAAGTGCCCGGGCACTCCCGCGCCCGCCGCCCGGCCCAGGTTCAACCCGAGGTTGAAGCCGTGCGGCGAGTAGGCCTCCTGCAGCACGCGCTGCGCCTTGAGCACCAGCGGCCAGAGCTCGGCCCGCGCCTCCGGCCCGCTCTCCTGCGGCGAGCCGTGGTGCTCGAGGGGGGCCACCATGAGGTGGCCGTTCGAATAGGGATGGAGGTTGAGCATCACCAGGTGATGGCAGGCGGTATGGACCACCAGGCTGTCAGGACCGCCGGGCTCGCGGGCCGCCGCGCAGAAGAAGCAGCCGGCGGTCTCCTCCGGAGACGCCGGGCTCTGCTTGATGTACTCGTACCGCCAGGGCGTGAAAAGCCGTTCCATCCGTCGCTCAACACTCGTCGTTGAGCAGCTCCCGCAGCTCCTTGCCGGGCTTGAAGTAGGGGATCCGTTTGGGTGGAACGCTGACCTTGTCGCCGGTCTTGGGGTTGCGGCCGGTGCGCGCGCCGCGGTGGCGAATGCGGAAGCTGCCGAAGCCGCGCAGCTCGATCTTCTCGCCCCCCTTGAGCGAATCGACGATGCTGTCGAAGACCGTGTTGACGATGATCTCGGCGTGCTTCTTGGTGAGCTGGGTCGTCCTGGCGACCTCCTCGACCAGCTCCGCCTTGGTCATTCCAGCCATCCCGGTCATCCCGTCGTTCTTGTAGGGTACCGACATCTCCCACCCCTTTTCTGAAGCTGCGGCGGGCCCGCGTTCGTGCGAACACTGACCCGCCGCCGTCCTGGTGTCAATACGTCCTACTCCTCCGCCGCCTCGCCGCCCTCTTCGCCGCTCTCTTCGTGGTGCTCGGGCTCGGGCTCGCCGCCATGATGGTGGCTGCCCTCGCGGGCGGCCTGCAGCTCGGCGATCTCCTCCTCGGTGGGCTGGGTGACGCCGCGCAGCGACAGGCCGACCTTCTTGTCGTCCTCCTCGATGCGCAGGACGCGGGCGCGCACCCAGTCGCCGACCTTGTAGCTGTCCTCCAGCTTGCCGCCGCCCGGCACCTCGATCTCGCTGATGTGGGCGAGCCCCTCGAGGCCGTTGTAGATGTCGATGAACAGGCCGAAGTCGGTGACGTTGACCACCCGGCCGTCCAGGGTGTCGCCGACGCGGTGGCGGGTGGCGAAGTCGTCCCACTCGTTGGGCATGAACTCCTTGATCGACAGCGAGACGCGCTGGTTCTCGACGTCGATGTTGGTGATCCGCGCCTTGACCGTGTCCCCCTTCTTGAGGACCTCGCTGGGGTGCTTGACCCGCTTGGTCCAGCTCATGTCGGAGACGTGGATCAGGCCGTCGATGCCGTCGGTGATCTCGACGAAGGCGCCGAACTCCGTGAGGTTGCGGACCTTGCCCTCGATGACGCTGCCCTCGGGGTGCGTGTCCTCCAGCTCCTCCCACGGATTGCGCTCGGTCTGGCGCAGCGACAGGCTGATGCGCCGCTGGTCCATGTCGAGCTCGGAGACGATCGCCTCGACCTCGTCGCCCACCTCCAGGATCTTGGCGGGGTTGACGACCTTCTTGGTCCACGACATCTCGCTGACGTGGATGAGGCCCTCGACGCCCTCCTCGATCTCGACGAAAGCGCCGTAGTCGACGATGGAGACCACCCGGCCCTTGACGCGGGAGCCGATCGGATACTTCTTGTCGACCAGCGTCCAGGGATCGTCGCTGCGCTGCTTGTAGCCGAGCGAGACGCGCTCGGTCTCGGGGTCGAACTTGAGCACGACCACCTCGACCTCGTCGCCCACCGTGAAGTGCTCGGAGGGGTGGTTGACCCGGCCCCAGGAGATGTCGGTGATGTGCAGCAGGCCGTCGATGCCGCCGAGATCGATGAACACGCCGTAGTCGGTGATGTTCTTGACCGTGCCGCGCAGGCGCGCGCCCTCTTCGAGCCGCTTGAGGGTCTCGGCCTTCTTCTTCACCAGCTCGGTCTCGAGCACCGCCTTGCGCGACAGGACGATGTTGTTGCGCCGGCGATCGAGGCTGATGACCTTGAACTCCAGCTCCTGGCCGCGCAGCGACTCCAGATTCTTGACCGGCTTGATATCCACCAGCGAACCCGGCAGGAACGCGCGCAGGCCGACGTCCACCGTCAGGCCGCCCTTGATGCGATCGGTGATCCGGCCCTTGATGATCCGGCCATCCTTGTAGGCCCGCTCCACCTCGGTCCAGCGCCGCATCCGCAGCGCCTACGAGTAGGACAGGAGCACAAGCCCCTCAAGGTCTTCAGTCTATTCGAGCAGGACGTCAATGTCCTCGCCGACCTTGACGGACATCTCGCCGCCACGGTCGGTAAACTCCTCGATGGGGATCAGGCCTTCCGACTTGTACCCCACGTCGACGATCACCGCGTTGGCCGTGACGCCGATAATGCGCCCCGTCACGATCTCACCCTCGGTGAGATTCCGCATGCTCTCGTCGTACAGTTCCAGGAGCTTGCGGTACTCGTCCGCGTCCCGCTCCTCCTCGGACTCAAGCAGTGCCTGGTCCTCGAGTTTTTCGCTAGCCGGCATAGAAAAACGTACCTCCTTGGGCTTGGATTCAGGCTCTCAAAGCCTGTGCTCCCCACGGTCGTGGGGATGCGAGTTCTTCTTAACTCATTGAGAACTCGGGCCTTCGAGTATAGGGCTCGGGGGGTGGGGTGTCAATCCAGGCCCAGCGGCATGCTCCAGGGCCGCCCGGATCTCCATCCGCACGGCCTCGTCCGCTTCGGCGGCGAGCGCCGCCTCCAGGGCGGCGCGGGCCTCCTCCCCCCCCAAACGTCCCAGCGCCCAGGCCGCGTGGCCGCGCGCCAGGGACACCCCATCTCTCAGGGCTTCCGTGAGGGGTTGAACATAGCGGGACTCCCGGCGATTCCCCATCGCGACGGCGGCGTTGCGCTGCAACCCCTCCAGCTTCGCCCGCTTCATCGGACTCCCCCGGAAGCGCTCGACGTACTCCTCGCGCGGCAGCCGCAGCAGCCGCGCCAGGGTGAGCTCCCCGCGCTCCGGCGGCAGCTCCATCTCCGGATGGACGGCGCCGGCCGCCCCGGCGTTCCAGGGGCAGACCTCCTGGCAGACG
>JBJMGZ010000279.1:0-32860 GCA_045807605.1 Thermoanaerobaculia bacterium
CCTATTACATCAATGCCAGGATGATCACCGGGGCAGGGGCGGGCGACACCATCGAGCGTTCCCGGATGATCTGCACCTTCACTCCGGACTGAGCGTATCGAGCGCTTCTCTCAGCACCTGATCGTCCGCTCGCCCTTCCTCCCGACGCGACGCTGGGAGGAAGGGCCGGGCGAGCTTCCTGCCGGCCAGCCTCAGACGCACCCCCCAGCGCAGCGCCCGCTCCGCTCTCGCCGCCCATCCCTCGCCCTTGTTCTTGCGCGCCCAGCGCAGCAGGTCGTTCCACAGCAGCCCGGGATTCTGGCGGCCCAGCGAGCCGGGTCCGCGGCCGATCGTGGCCCCGTGGTGATGGAGGACGCGGAGCGCCGTCGCGATCTCGATCTCCCACCCGGCCCGCCGTACCCTCGCGCAGAGGTCCAGGTCCTGGGCATAGAGCCGGAAGCGCTCGTCGAGCGGGCCGGCCTCGGCCCACGCCTCGCGGCGGATGGCGAGCGCCGCCCCGGTCACCCAGCCGGCGCGCCGCGGCCCTTCCAGGGGCGTCAACGGCCGGGCGCGCCGGTAGAACGGCAGGCGCGCCAGCAGGGGAGGGATGCCGCTGGCGAGGCCGAAGAGCCAGAGGAGCGACGGCTCGTCTCCGCCGCTCCACTGCGGGCTGCCGTCCGGATAGTGGAGCGCCGCGCCGATCACCCCGAGCGCGGGCTGCGAGGAGAAACGTTCGAGCAGCGCGCCGATCCCGGCGGGCTCGACCTCGGTGTCGCTGTTGAGGAGGAGAAGGACGCCGCCCCGCGCGGCCCGCAGGCCGCGGTTGGCGGCGCGGGTGAACCCCTCGGGGGATTCGTTGCGGAAAACCTGGACGGAAGGGAAGCGCGCCGCCACCGCCTCGGCCGTGCCGTCGCCGCCGCCGTCGTCGACCAGGATGATCTCGAGGTCGGAGCGGCCGGCGGCGGCCAGCGAGCCGAGGCAGCGCAGGGCGAGCTCGCGCGTGTCGTGGGTGGGGATGACGACGGACAGCCGAGGGAGCCTGAGCTCGGGCATTCCCTAGGACCCGATCGTCTCCAGGCGCTCCATGATCTTGCGCGCCGTCATCTTCCAGCTCCAGCGCGCGGCCACCTCGGCGGCGGCGGCCTGGCCGCGCCGGCGCGCCTCGTCGCGGTTCTCGTAGACCTCGCGCAGCAGGTGCCGCAGGTGCTCGGGGTCCGGATCGGCCCAGGAGAAGCCGGCGTAGTAAGGGCATTTGGCCACGGCGGGCACGGTGCCGCGGATGCGCAGCGGATAGGCGATGCCGTCGTGGACGAACTCCTGGTGGGCGCCCCAGTCGGTGGCGATCGCCGGCAGGCCGCAGGCCATCGCCTCCATGAGCGGCATGTTCCAGCCCTCGCCGCGGCTGACCGCCACGAAGCAGTCCGCCGACCGGTAGAGCGAGCCGAGCTGGTAGTGCGGGAACTCCAGGTTGAAGAGATAGGAGATCCTGCCGCCGCTCTCCTTGAGGCCGAGCTTGCGGATCTCCTGCTTGACGCCGAGGCCGGGGTCGCGGTTCATCACCTTGCACAGCAGGCGCACGGGCTCGTCCGCCGAGAAGGTCTCGTTGAAGGCGCGCAGGAGCAGCCAGGGCTCCTTGCGCTCTCCCCACTCGAAGATGGACAGGAAGACGAGCTCCCCCATCGGGTTGGGATGGGCCTGGAGGCCGGGATGGAAGTAGTTCGTGTCGACCCCGAGCTGCATCACGTGCACCGGCCGCTTCAGGCCGGCCGCGAGGAAGCCCTGGCGGTTGAACTCGGACGGCACCCAGACCTCGTCCATCTGATTCGCCTGCCGCACCCACTCCTCGGGGAAGCCGTCGACCTCCAGCATGGTGTAGCCGACCTTGTAGCGCCCGCGGTTGCGCTGGAAGACGTCGCCCTGGCCGTAGACCACGGCGACCGCCGGGTGGGCCGGCGGCTCGCGCTGGGCGATCACGTTGAGCCGGTAATCGCCGCTGTTCTCCGGCTCGGGAACGGGGAAGGGGGAGCCGGCGCCGTAGACGTAGCGGTAGATCGTGCGCACCCCCTCCTGCTCGAGAGCGCGGAGGATCTCGCGGCTGCTCATGGCATAGCCGGAGGGGAAGTTCAGGATCGATTGCCAGAGCAGATCGCGCCGGTATCGCCCGTTCAGCTCCTTCTCCCACTTCTTGCGGAAGGCCTCCTGGCTCCGGCGGAACAGGCGCATCAGCGCCCCCTGGTCGTCGCGGGTCGAGCCGTGCTCGTCGTGCACCAGGGTGACGTCGCCGCAGACCGCGGTGTCGAAGCCCGCCTGCCTGGCGCGCAGGCAGTAGTCCGTGTCCTCGAAGTACGACTCGAAGTCCAGCGCCAGACCGCCGATGGCGCGGATCAGCTCGCGCCGGATGTAGGCGCAGGCGAACACGATCCCCTGGACCCGGCGCACGCCCGGGTACTGCCCGATGTCCCGCTCCAGGCCGCCGATCTGCTGTCCCCACATCGTATCCGGCAGGATGTAGGTGCCGGCGTGGAGCAGCTTGCCGCCCGGCTGGATCAGCCGGCAGCCGACGACCCCGATGTCAGGGGCCGAATGGGCGCACCCGCGCAGGCGCTGGAGCCAGTCGCGCTGCGTGAATTCCATGTCGTTGTTGAGCAGGACGATGTCGGATTCCGGGTCCGCGGCCTCGATCCCGGCGTTGTTGCCGCGCACGAAGCCGAGGTTGGCGGGCAGGGTGAGGGTGCGGACCCAGGGGATCTCCGCAAGCCGCTGCGGCGTCTCATCCGTCGAGCCGTTGTCGACGACCAGGACCTCGGCGCCGGTGAGATCGGTCTCGCGCAGGGTCTCCAGGCAGCGCCGGGTGAGAGGCCACTTGTTCCAGGCGAGGATGACGAGCGTGGCTTTGCGCGGCATGGACATCAGCGCGGTTCCGCCGGTTCCGCCACATTGAGCGAGCTCCAGAGGGCCTCCAGGGTCGGCTCGACCTCCGCCTGGGTCAGGGCCGTGGTCTCCTGCCAGAAGTCGGGATCGAAGGCTCCGAAGGGCAGGGGGGAGAGCCCGGCCGAGACCCGCGAGATGACCAGCAGGTCGCGGTGGCAGACGTGCTTCTGGATCAGCCGCAGCTCGCGGGAGCGCCGCTCCAGGAGAGCTTCGAGCGCGGCTACGCGGGACTTGAGCCGCGCGATCTCCTTCGTCTCGGCCGTCTCCATCAGCTCACCAGCTCCGCCTGAACGGGCGCCGCAGGAGCTGGACGGCCCGCCATCCCTTGGAGCGGAGGACCGCCTGCTGGAAGTCGGCGAGCAGCGTCACCTCCCGCTGCAGCCGCTCGATCTCCGAGACGGAGGGCGCGGCGGGTGCCGCGGGCGAGGCCGCGAGGTCCGGCCGCTCCGCCACGAGACGGGTCAGCCGGTCCTCCCGCTCGCGGCTCTCGAGCTGGCGCAGGCGGAGCTCGAAGGCTCTCGCCTCCAGCTCTCCACACTTTTCCGCTTCCAGGGTCTCGTCGAGTTTATCCATCCGAGTAAGGTTGCTGACGTGAATGCGCGAAGGCGGCTGAGTATACTAACGCCCGCTCGCCGGCCGCAACCGTGGCCCCCGCTGCGATAGGCTATGCGCGTGAACGCCGAAGCTCCCCAGCCAAGAACGCAGAAGATCTGCGTCGTGATGCCGGCCTACAACGCGGAGAAGACGCTCGAGCGCACCTACCGGGACCTGCCGCTCGAGTGGGTGGACGACATCGTGCTGGTCGACGACGGCAGCCGGGACCGCACCGTCGAGATCTCCCGCCGGCTCGGCCTGCACACGATCGTCCATCCGAAGAACCGCGGCTACGGCGGCAACCAGAAGACCTGCTACGCCGAGGCGCTCGCCCGCGGGGCGGACATCGTCGCCATGGTCCACCCCGACCACCAGTACGACCCGAAGTACATCCCCGAGCTGGTCGCGCCGCTGCTGCGCCAGGAGTGCGACGCCGTCTTCGGCAGCCGCATGCTCGGCGGCAGACCGCTGGAGGGGGGCATGCCGAAGTGGAAATACTTCGCGAACCTCTTCCTCACGGCGGTGGCCAACGCCAGCTTCTACATCTTCCTCTCCGAGTATCACTCGGGCCTGCGCGCCTACAGCCGGCGCTACCTCGAAGCGGTGGACCTCGCGGCGAACTCCGACGACTTCGTGTTCGACACCGAGATCATCGCACAGGGGGTGGTGAAGGGGATGAGGATCCGGGAGATCCCGATCGCCACGCGCTACTTCGACGAGGCGTCGCAGATCGGCTTCGGGCGCAGCGTCGTCTACGGGCTGTCGATCCTGAACGTGCTGTTCCGCTACAAGCTGCACAAGAAGGGCATCTACCGCTCCAGGCTGTTCGCCTGAGCGCCTGCCGCCGCCAGGATGTCGACCGGATGGTCGGAGAGGCTGCCGCCGGCCTGATCGAACCAGGCCACGCCCTCCTGAACCAGGGTGAGGCGGAGGAGATGGGGGCCCGCCAGGGCGGGGACCTGCACCCTGACGATCATCTCGAGCGTCCCGCCGACCGGGACGTCTTCGGGCAGGAGCGAGCGCTCGCCCTCGATCGGCAGGATGCCGCCGTCCGGAGCCAGCCAGCGGTAGGAGGCGGAGACGCGGACGGCGCCCGCCTGGAACGGCAGGCCGGAGGCCGCCCAGAAGGCGTCGCTGCGGTTGATCACCTTGACGGGGATGGAGATCTGCGAGCCGGCCACGGCCCGCTCGGGAACCGCGGCCGAGAGGAACTCCGCCCCCGGCCTGGCGAGCGGCACCGGCTGGCGGAGCAGCGGCGGCGGCAGGAGACGCCGCCCGTCCTCTCCCACGTAGATGCGATAGCCGAAGGCGCGGAGCACCCGGTAGGGATGCCCCGAGCTGGCGAGCTGGTTCAGGAGGGACGCCTCCAGCGGGTCGGGTCCCAGCATCTCTCCCGGGAAGATCCAGGCGACCCGGTCCGTGTCGCGCAGCCGGCGGGAGTAGGGCGGGTAGCGGTCCCAGCCCATGTAGGGGGCAAAGACCAGCTTCTCGCCGGCGAAGAAGGTGGCCCTGTACGCGTCCCAGTAGCCGGCATACCCTCCGGCCAGCCCCTGCGACCGGAGCACCGGAAGCAGGCTGCGGAGCGGCACCCGCTGGGCTTCCACCTCCAGCGAGGGAGTCAGGTGGGAGTGGTCGACGAGCCAGAGGGTGGACTGGAGGGCGGGCAGAGCGACCGCGAGGAGGCCCGCCACGGCCATGGAGGGGAAGTTCCGGCGGCCCCAGCGGACGAGGGCGGCGCCCACCAGCGGCAGCGCGCTCAGCCAGGGCAGGAGATAGCGGTTGGAGCCCGCGTCCTGGGGGTTCGGGCTGAGCACGAAGAGCAGGGCCACCAGGGGGATGAGCGCGACGAGCAGCCCCTCGGTCCACCTCCGGGCGCCCTCTTCCACCTCTTTCGCGAGCGGGCGGACCAAGCGGACGAGCGCCCGGATCCAGGCTGCCGCATAGACCAGGAGCAGGAGCGCGCCGAGAGCGGAGGAGAGCGGACCGAGCGCCGGCCCGTTGTAGAACTCCAGCGGCGTTTCGGGACCGAGATTCACCCCGAAGAGCGCCGGGATGCAGTCGCGCACCAGCAGCCGCACGTTCGAGAGCACCTGTGCCGCTCCGGCGAGAGCGTAGGCCGGACGCTTCGCGCCGCGGCCCGACGCGAGCAGCGCGATCTTGGGAGCCGCGCCGAGCGCGAACCCGGCGGCCGCGAGAGCTGCGGTGCCGAGGCGCTCGCGGAGCACCGGGAGGCTCCGGAGAGACAGGAGGAAGGCGATGCCGCCCGCGAGCAGGAGGAGCGCGAAGTAGGGCAGGTACAGCTCGTAGATGTAGAGGCCGAAGCCGGCGAAGAAGCCGAGCGCCGCGAAGCGCAGGCGGCGGGCGGGCGCCCGCAGCGCGTGCAGGAAGCAGAGCAGCGTGAGAGTCCCCCAGGCGACGATCAGGCAGTAGCCGCCGGCGGCCAGCGTGCTCCAGAACAGGAGCTGCGGGGAGAAGACGGCCAGGAGGGCGGCGGCCGCCAGCCCCTCGGCCGCGCCGTAGAGAGCGCGGCCAAGGCTGAACACGGCCACGAGGAGCGCGAGGAACCCGACGACCGCGGAGAGCTTGAACGCCAGCGCGCTGGGACCCAGGACGGCGACGAAAGGGATCGCCAGGAGACCCTCGACGATCCCGTAGTACGTCGTGTCCCAGTTGAACGCCGAGACCTCCGTGCCGGCCAGGAGGTGCTGGACGGCGAGAGCGTCGACAGCCTCGTCGGACGTGAACGCCGCCTCGGCGTTGGCGAGCAGCGGGATCCGCAGCAGGAGGCTCGCCGCCAGGAGGAGGCCGAGAAGGAGGGCCCAGGTCCGGGTCCGCATCAGAAACGCAGAAAAGGCGGTCCGGAGACCGCCCTTTCGACCTGCACCTTGAAGCTGCGCGTCACCGGGCTACGGGACCGTGGCGAAGTAGCCGGTCACGTCGAAGACGATGTGTCCCGTCCCCGGGGAGGTCATCGAGTAGCGGAAGCTCACGTCGTCCGCGCCCCCGGCGTCCGGGCCGAGCGGCACGATGGCGCCGTTCGCCAGCGCGGACTCGCCGGCCAGGAAGTTCAGGGTCGAGACCACGGGCTCGGAAGCGCCCACCGGCCAGATGGTGATGTGGCCGCTCCGGTTCGGCGTGACGACCGTCACGTTCAGGGCCGCCGCCTTGGCGCCCACCGGCACGCCGCAGGTACCCTGGACCCGGATCGAATGAATGCCGTTGGCCAGTGGGGTCGTACCATCAAAGTCCGCCCGGGAGTCGTAAACCCGGCAGGGGGTGATGGCATAGAACCGGAAAGGACCGTCGGCCGAGGCGACGTCCGGTACCGCCGTCATGAGGGTGGCGAAAGCGAGCAAAGTGGCACTAAGAACGTAAATCCTCTTCACGTGTGGTCCTCCTCCTTTTTCAAGAGGATAACACAAACCGGCCGTCAAGTGCCATCCCTCCCTTTCGTCGTTGCGGCGGCTCCGGTTTCGCCTTAGGCTTCTGCGCCTATGTCTCGACCGCTCGTCGTGGCCGGCATGCACCGCTCCGGCACCTCCCTGGTCGCCTCCCTCGCGGCAGCGGCCGGCGTGGACATGGGCGAGCGGCTGATGGAAGCCGATCAGGCCAACCCGAGGGGCTACTTCGAGGACGTCGGCTTTCTCTCCCTGCAGCAGCGGATGCTCGCCGACTCCACGCCCGCGGACGACGGCGGGCACCGTGACTGGGGATGGACCGAGAGCGAGCGCCTCGACCGGGAAAGGTTCGCTCGGCACCAGGAGGAGGCCAGGAGCCTGATCGAAGCCGGCCGCCGCGCCGGCCGGCCGTGGGGCTGGAAGGACCCGCGCACGACGCTCGCCCTCGAATTCTGGGACGGGCTTCTGGGGGATGCCCGCTACCTGCTCGTCTATCGCTATCCCTGGGACGTCGCGGACTCGATGCAGCGGCTTGGCGCCGAGGTCTTCCTCCGCAACCCCGAGTACGCGTACCGGATCTGGGCCTTCTACAACCGCCACCTCCTCGATTTCCACCGGCGCCACCGGGAGCGCTCGCTGCTGGTCGGCGTCAACGCCTTGATGCGCGACCCCGGCCGCTTCCGGATCCTCCTCGCGGAACGGCTCGGCCTGGATCTCGCGCAGGAGCGGATGCGGGAGATCCTGGAGAACGGCCTGCTGCGGACGACCGGCGGCGCCGATCCCCTGATCGGGCTGGTGGCCGCGACCTCCCCGGAGGCCGTGCGGCTGCTGGCCGGGCTCGACGCGGAAGCCGACCTGCCGTCCACCGGCCTGTGGGAGGTCCGCCCCGCAAGCGAGCACCGGGCGCTCTCCGTTCCCGGCGCGGCGCCGGTCCGCCTCTCGGTCGTGATCCCCTGCTACGACCATGGGGAGCTCCTGGTCGAAGCCGTGGCGAGCGCCGAGCGCAGCATCGCCGAGCTCTACGAGCTGATCGTGGTCGACGACGGCTCGCGGCAGCCGTGGACCCTGGAGGTGTTCGCCGCGCTGGAGGCCGCCGGCTATTTCGTCGTGCACCAGGAGAACCAGGGGCTCGCCGCGGCGCGCAACCGGGGGATTGAGCTGGCCACGGGCCGCTACGTCCTTCCGCTCGACTCCGACAACCGGATCCTCCCCGGGTTTCCCGAGACGGCGGCGGGCATCCTCGACGAGGACCCGCGCGTGGGAGTGGTCTACGGCGACCGCCGCGAGCTCGGCCTGCGCGCGGGAGTGGTCCAGGTCCCGGAGTTCGATCTCGACTTGCTCCTGACCGGCAACTTCATCGACGCCTGCACCGTGATCCGCAAGAGCGCCTGGTCCGAGTGCGGCGGCTTCGACCGCAACATGCCCCATCAGGGCTGGGAGGACTGGGACTTCTGGCTCTCGGCGGCGGAGCAGGGGTGGGGCTTCCACCACCTGCCCTGGGCCACGTTCGAGTACAGGGTTCGTCCCGGATCGATGATCTGGCGCCTGGCCAGCCCGGAGGTGGGGAGGCCCTTGCAGGGCTACATCGTCGAGAAGCATCGGGATCTTTACTTGAGGCGCCTGCCGCAGCTCCTGATGAGCGTGCAAGCAGCCCAGCGCGAATCGCGGAGCCTTCTCGACGAGGCTGCCCGCCTGCGGCGCGAGTCCGAGGCCCTCGCGCGGGAGCGGGAGGCGCTAGCGGAGGAGCGGGAGGTGCTTGCGGGGGAGCGGTATACCCTCGCCAAGGAACGGGAGAAGCTGGTCTCCCAGCGCGACGCGCTCCTCGCGGACCAGGAGCGCCTGCAGACCGAGCGCGACCTGCTCTACCGGGAGCTGGGCTTCTGGAGGGAGCGTGTGGCCTTCATGGAGAAGACCGCGGCATGGCGGTGGCGCGAGCGCTGGATCCGGTTCAAGGGCAGGTGGCGGCGCTCGGCCTGACTCTGCGCCGCCACCTGGATTCCCGGTCCTTACTGCTTCGGAATATCGGCGTCGGTCGGGGCACCGGTATCGGCGTTCATGACATCGCCGAAGGTGACGATGTGACCGCCCCCGGAGGTGGCCAGACCGGTGCCGTTGCCGGCGATCATGCAGTCGCTGACCCGGACCGTGGCATTGGGGTTGTCCGACTTCACGCCGTTCAAGTTCCCGGTCGAGACGCAACTGAAGAGATTCAGGGTCACCCCGGTCGCATTCGAGACGGCGATGAAGCCCGAGGCGGTGGTGTTGCCGATCGCGCTGCTGTCCTTGGCCGTCACCTTGCTGTTGTCCTCGACGCGGAGGCCCTGGAAGTTGTTGTTCAGCCGAGTGTTCTCAACCACCCCCACCGCCGAGACGTTGGTGCCCGGCTTGATACGGATCCCGCCGCTCGAAGCGCCCAGGTTGTTGCGGATGATCGTATCGTTGACGTGGAGCTGGCTGGTAACGGTCGTGGCGCTCGTGGGGACGAAGTCGATTCCCCACTGGGTGAAGTGATGGATCGTGCAGTTCTCGACGTCGACGGCGCCGGCCGACAGGACCTTGATCCCGGCGAGACCCGTGCCCAGGCCCTCGATGTCGAGCCCGCGCAGGATGATACGGTCCGTGTTCGCGGCATTGATGATGATGGCGTTGGTGCCCGATACGAGCACGCCGGCCTCGAATCCCTCGGAGGAGATCGTGATGGACTTGGTGATCGTCACCCCGCCGAAGCCACCGGGATCGAGGACGTTGATCTCGCCCCCGGCAGCGGTCTTCGAGATCGCGCCCGCGAACGTCTTGCAGGGCGCCGTGCGGCTGCAGGGGTTGGCGTCGTCGCCGACTCCCGACACCCAGGTGCGGGTCGCCTGAGCCTGCGCTGCGGCGCTCAGGGTCAGAAGGACAAGGAACGACAGCAGAGCGTGAACGGATGTTCTCTTCATGAGACTCTCCTCCTTGGGAATCAATAGAGCCCGGTTCAGATTGACAAGGCAGTCTGAGTCCAACTATAGGACCCCTTTGGTGCTACGTCAACAGAGGCGCGCCAGGGCCACAGAGTGTTACAGGGGATCGCATCGATGATGGAATTTGACCGCTTGCCAAATCAGTACTCCAGGCAGCTCTCGGCGGAGGAGATCGCCGCAGGAAACCACCGCGAGTTCGTAGGGGGGCTCTGGGACCACCTCGGAATCCTCCAGCTCGGGTTCCTGATCGGCCGCGGGCTGCGGCCGCCGCTGCGGCTGCTCGACCTGGGATGCGGGTGTCTGCGCGGCGGCGTCCACTTCGTCCGGTACCTGGAGCCCGGCCACTACTTTGGCGTGGACGTCAACGAGTCCCTGTTGATCGCGGGGGAACAGGAGCTGGAAAGGGAGGGGCTGCGCGAGCGGCTCCCGCCGGGCAACCTGCTTGCGAACGGTGCCTTCGAAGGCTGGCGGTTCGGCGTGGATTTCGACTTCGTCCTGGCGCAATCGGTATTCACGCACCTGCCGGCCGTCTGGCTGCGTCACTGCCTCGGCGAGCTCACCCGCTGCGTCCGGCCAGGGGGGCAGTTCTACGTCACCTACTTCGAGTGTCCCGCGGATTGGCCGGAGCTGCCGCGGACGTACGAGCCGCACGGGGGCACGACGTACCCGGACCGCGATCCATTTCACTATCGCGTCGAAGATCTGCGGCGCTGCGCCGAAGGCCTGCCCTGGCGCCTCGAGCCTCTCGGAAGCTGGGGGCATCCGCGAGGTCAGCACATGGCGCTGTACGTGCGGGAGTAGCCCCTACTGGAAATATCCGTTCACATCCAGGATCAGGTGGACGCTCCCCGGGGCCGTCAGGGTGGCGCCGGCGGTGAGGACGCCATCGGCTCCCAGCACCAGGAGCGCGTTATTGGCCCGCGTCTGCCCGGTGTTGAAGTTGATGATGGTGGACACCGGGAGCTGGCAGCCGGGGGAGAAGCGGACGTACCCCGCGCCCGTGGACCCGACCACGGTGATATTGAGCGACAGCGCCTTGGCAGTGACCGGCACGCCGCAGATCCCGGTCAGGGCGAAGCTGCGCACCGCGCCGGAGGACAGGGCGGGCCCTCCGAGCGGCCCCTGGGCATTGCGGGTGTCCACGAGGCGGCATGGGGTGAGCGTAAAGAAGTCGGGAGCCGGCGTCGCCCCGCCGCAGGAGCCCAGGCAGGGGCCGGTCCCCGGCACCACGCCGCGCCGGTCCGGGCTCTGGTGGAAGAAGCCCCAGGGCGGCGTCGAGGTGCGGTTGACCGGGTTCCAGGCGTGCACCACGGTGATCGTCTGCGTGGGGAAGTCCCGCGCGGAGACCGCCAGGACCTCGATCTTGCTGTCCGAGCCGTCCGTCTCCAGGTCGGTCACGGCCACGCCCGTGAGCGAGTCCTGGGTCATCAGGTTGGGCTTCGACAGGTCGTCCGGGAAGTTGTCGGTCTCGGTGAGCTGCACGCCCGCCGTGGTGAAGATCGCCACCTCGCCGTTGGTGGGCACCAGGATCTCCAGAACGGTGTCGCCGAGCACGTCGCCCACGACCGGCTCGCCGGCGCTGAGGCTCTGCCCGAAGAAGTCCTTGACCACGGTGGAGAAGATCTGGCTGCCGTTGCCCTGGAAGGCGTAGACGTGGAACTGGGTGCTCGAGCGGGTGTTGTCCGCGGTCGCGACCACCTCCAGCTCCGGGTCGCCGTCGAGGTTGACGAGCGCCGGCGAGGATTGGACCTGCCCCGAGACCGTCACCGGCCAACCGGGCACGGCCGAGCCGTCGCACTTCCAGGCGTAGAGCCGCTCCAACCGGTTGGGGAAGAAGGTGCCGGTGCCATGCACGATCTCGGGCTTGCCGTCGCCGTCGATGTCGCCCACGGCCGGCGAGCTGCTCACGACCTGGTCGATCTCCTTCGGGAAGCCCGGCAGCTCGGTGCCGTCGAAGTGCAGGACGCGCAGCCGCCCGCCGCTGGTCAGGTAGTAGTCGGTGCCGATGATGATGTCCAGCTTGCCGTCGCCGTCCATGTCGTGGAGGGCGGGCGACGAGAAGACCGTGTCCATCATGTCCTTGGGCCAGATCGCCGCGTTGTTCGACAGCCCGTTCTCGCCGTTGACCACGTAGAGCTTGTGGTCGAGCCCCCCGAACACCACCTCCATGGTGCCGTCGCCGTCCACGTCGCCGATGGCGGGCGTGGACATGACCGGGTCGCGGAAGCCGTTGGCCGGCCCCGGCGTGACGTCGCCCGTCAGCACCTCCCAGAGCAGGCCGCCGTCCCGGCCGTACGCCCGCGCTCCGCCATGGCCGAGGCCCTGCGTCTCGACCGAGCCGTAGCCCACGACGATATCGGGCGCGGAGTCGCCGTTCACGTCGCCCACGGCCGGGCTGGAGTAGATGTGATTGGGAAGCTGCTGCGGCCAGCCGGCCGCCGCGCCCCAGCTTCCGTTGCTGTTGTGCTTCACCACGTACAGCTTGCCGTTGCGCAGGCCGAACACGATGGACCTGTAGCCGGGGGTGAGGCCGAGGTCCGCGGCCAGGACCTGGCTCCCCACGGGAGCGGCCTGGTCTGCCGTCTGGCCCGCGAACTCCACGGGGAAACCCGGCTTGACCGCGGGCGCGTTCTGGCCCGCGGCGAATGCCGGCAGAAGGAGCAGGGCGGAGCCGGCCGCCCAGGCCCGGATCTTCGTAAGCATATCGTGAGGAAAGTATACCACGCCCTCCTCAAGGGCGATCCGGGGGGTTCTATTCCCGGGGCTCGCAGCCCGCGGCGAGGACCTGCACCGACAGCTCGCGCGGGTCGAACGATCCCGGGAGCAGGTCGATCGGCCGCCAGGCGCGGTCGCTCTCCAGCACGAGATGGACGCGCCGGCCGGCCCCGAGCCGCACCAGGAAGGGGAGGGCGTCGAGGCGGTAGAGGTTCGGCGCCGCGCCCTGGAGCTGGACCGTGCCCACGGGGGCCGGCCAGCCGATGCCCTCGTCGACCACCGACACCTGGACGGCCAGGGGGCCCGCCTGCAGGGCCTCCGGCGCCGTGGCGAGCACGAGCACCAGCTCGCGGCAGGAGAGGGTCAGCCCGAGCTCGCCGCGCTTCGCCATCCAGCGGTAGCTCCCCTCCCAGTCGTAGAAACCGGCCAGCGCCGCCTCCGGCTGCGCCGCCTGGCGGAAGTCGACATACGAGGTGGTGTGGGCGTCCACCAGGCGGCCGTCCCGGATCGAGAGGTAGGGGAGCGGAGCGCCGATCTCCCGCGCCCAGGCTTCGAGCACCGGGTTGAGGAGGCGGGCGTCGCGCTCGCTCACCGGACCCTTGGCGAGGCGCAGCCGCGCGCCCGGTCCCCGGCCGATGACGTGCAGCAGGGTGCGGGTGGTGACGTGGCCGTTGTGGACGTCCGGGAACCAGATCGACGTGTCCGGCACCTGGAGCGGGGGGGACCCCGCAGGCAGGGCGCGGGCCGCGGCGTGCAGGCGGTCCGCCAGGAGCCCGAGCTGCTCGAAGCGCGCCTCGTGCGCGTCGTAGACGCCGAAGGGGATGCGCCCGAGCATGGCCCGCCGGTGCAGCACAAGCTCGGCGCAGAGCCCCGCGGCCACGAGCAGCAGCAGGGCCGCGCGGGAGCGCCGCGGCCATTGCCTTAGATGCCCGGCCACCGCGGCGGCGGCGGCCCCCGCGAGCAGCGAGAGGGGGACCAGGAGGGTGAAGAAGTAGCGGTCCGCGTCATAGAGGTCCCAGTAGCTCCAGCGCCAGCGGCCGAGGCCGACCAGGCCCACGACACCCAGGGGGCCGACCGCGAGGAGCGCCGCGATCCCGGCCAGCCGGGGCGCGCCGCGGCGCCAGAGGGCGAGGAGCAGGGCGGTGATGGGAGCGCCCACGGCCAGGCCGAGCAAGCTGCCCAAGAGCGCCGTCGCCAGCCCCGGGCTGGAGGCCGTGATCGGGATGCCTGGCACGAACAGGCGGAACGGCGCGACCAGCAGGAGGAAAGCGGCGCGCGGTACGCCGTGCCAGGGGCTCAGCGACAGTCCCGGGCCGAAGGTCCGCGTATAGAAGAACGAGGCGAGGGCCGCCACCGCGACCGTCGCGGCGATGCAGAAGACAGAGAAGAGCCCCAGCGGCCGGCGGGGCCTGCCCTGGCGCCACCGCTCGTGCTCGTCCAGGAGCAGGGGGAGAGCCGCCATGGGGGCGAGGGTGCTCTCGGTGAGGAGCGCCGCGAGCAGGGCCGCCCCCGCGATCAGGCGGGCGCGCCGGACCCCGAGCCGGTCCCGCCAGGCCAGGACCGCCAGGCTGCCGGTCAGGAGGGCCATGGCGAACGGCACCGTCGATCCCGAGGGGAACCAGATCCACATGGAGGAGAACCCGCAGGCGCCCACATAGGTGAGGCCCGCGGCCAGGCCGGCGGCGGCGGACCCGCTGTAGCGCCGGGCCAGGAGCCCCAGGAAGAACGCTGAGGCGGCATGGGCGGCTAGCACGAACAGGCGGAAGGGGAACGCCTGGATGCCGAAGAGCTTCAGGCTCGCATGCAGGACGAGGCGGAAGCCGGTGACGAGGTGCTCCCCCTGGGGGCGCAGGAGGAGCGAGAGGAACCCGCGCTCGCCGGCCATGGCGTCCGCCGCCTGGTTGATGTAGTCGACGTCGTCGTAGGCCCAGGATCTGCCCAGGGTGGGGAAGTACAGCAGCAGGGCCAGGGCGAAGACGGCGGCGGCCAGGAGGACGGCGAACCGCCCGGTCCGCGGCCCGGCGGAAGGATTCTCAGTCATTGCGGGGGCCTATTCTAGGACACGAGCTCAGTCCGCGAGCTTGCAGGTCTTGGCGAGCCGCACGAGGAGCTTTTCCTGCGCCTCGGGATCGGCGGGGTTCGGCGTCAGGAGGAGGATGGCCCGCTGCGGCGCGGCGAGCTCCAGCGAGCCGGTCACCCCGGCCTGCGCCGCCCAGTTCTGCAGCTGCTCGGGCCGGGCCGAGACCAGCGCCCAGCGGTACAGGCGCCCGGGGGTGCGCCGGTACCCGTACCCGTAATGGTCCGCTGTACAGGGCAGCGCGAGGATGCTCTCGTGGCTCAGGAAGTTGATCGGATAGGCCGTCCAGTAGCCGCCGACCACGGCCGTGACGCCGCGTTGCCGGAGGAGCTCCACGAGCCGGTCGTCGCGCCGCGCTCCTTCGCGCCAGGCCTCCCGCGAAGCCCGCCCGGGCCAGTGGTAGGCCGTGAGGTTGAAGACGAGGACCATGCCGGCGAGCAGCACGGCCAGGACGCGGCTCCGCGCCGCCACCAGCGACAGGAGCACCGCGAGCATCGCCGGCACCACGAGGTAGAGCGGCAGCACGTAGCGCACCGAGACCCCCCTCACCTGGCCGGCCTGCGAGAGGATGTTGAGCGCCGCATAGGCCACGGTCACCAGGACGAGCAGGAGCCAGGCGGGGAGGTCCTCCCTGCGGCGCACCGCGCGGCCCGCCCGGCCGGGCAGCGCGGGCGCGGCGAGGAACAGCAGGGCCGCCGCCGCGAAGAGGAGCTGGACGGGCAGCCGCAGGAGCCGGTGCAGGTCCGCCGCGGGATCGGCCAGGAACTGCGTCCAGGCCTCGTTCACCGGCGTGACGATCTCCGGCAGGCTGTAGGTGACGAAGTAGCGGGCGTTGGCAGCGATGGCTGCCATCCCCTGGGCCGGCTGGGCCGCGAAGTTGCCCTGGATCGCGTCGAGGGGCCGGACCACGTTGAAGGCGAGCCAGGGAAACGCCCCCACGACGAAACCGGCCAGCCCCAGCACCCACGGCCTGGCTTGGCGCCGCAGGTCGGGCCGGTTCCACAGCAGCCACGCCAGGGCCGCGGCGAGCGCTCCCAGGGTCTGGAACGACTGCCACAGGCCGAGCCCGGCGACGAACCCGAAGAGGACGGCCCCGGCCGGGCTCGGACCCCGCCGCTTCAGCCGCGCGGCCAGCCAGAGGAGGGTGGCGCACAGGAAGAGGACGGCCGGGTAGCCGTTCGGCATGTAGCTCCAAGAGAGGAACGAAGGGGAGGGCAGGGCCAGGAAGGCCAGGGCCGTCAGCGCCACCCCCGGCGGGAAGAGCTCACGGTAGAGGCCGTACGCGGCAAGGAGCAGCAGGAGGGCGAAGATCAGCGGCACCGCGGCCAGCGAGGTGCGGGAGGCGCCCGCGACCAGGAAGACCGCGGCGGCGGCATGGGGCTCGATCGAGCCGAGGCGGGTCCCCGAGAAGAAGACTGGAGCCTCGCCGTGCAGCACGTGGAAGGCCTGCATCCCGGTCAAGAGGGAGTCCGCGTCCGCCATGTACTTGTGGACGGGATAGGTCACCGCCGTGCGCACGGCCATGCCGGCCAGGAGCAGGCCGAGGACCGCCAGGGTACGGGCGTCGAACCGCGCGCTCAGCAGGGCGAGATAGCTCAGGCTGGTGCGCCAGAAGTCCATCTTGGACCTGCCCTGGCGGCGGAAGATGAAATGGATGGGCTCCTCGGTGACCCGCAAGCCCAGGACGTGGGCGCGGATCAGCATCTCGGGCAGGAAGGCGAAGCCGCTGCGCCGGAAGTCGATGCGGCGCAGAGCCTCGGCGCGGTAGAGGCGGAACCCCGAGGTCTTGTCCTTCACGCTCACGCCGTAGAGGAAGCGCATCAGCACGTTGATCGACCCGGACAGCGCCTTCTTCCACAGCGGCGAGCCCTCGACCTCGCTGGCCTTCAGGAACCGCGATCCCACCAGGATGTCGGCGCCCGTTTGCCGCAGGCGCTCCAGCAGGCGCGGGATCTCCTCGGGCTGGTGGTTGAGGTCGGCGTCCAGGGTGACGACGAAATCGGCGTCCGCGGGCACCGCGTCGAAGCCGCGCCGGAACGCGGCTCCCAGGCCGGACGGCTCCGGGTTGTAGAGGATGCGGATGCCGGGGCTCTCGCGGGCCAGCCCTTCCAGGATCTCCCGGGTCCGGTCGCGGCCCTCGACCACGAACAGCAGCTCGGCCTCGACTCCCTCCATCCCCAGGAACGTGGCCAGGAGGCGGCGGGTCAGGACCTCGATGGTCTCCTCCTCGTCGTAGGCGGCGACCACGGCGACGAGCCGGGTCACGTCGGCAGCTTCCGGCCCACGACGATGAAGTGGATGAAGAGGTCGTGGAGCGAGAAGTGCACCGCGGCCGGCTCGAGGCCGCCGCCGCGCAGCATCTCCCGGGCGTGCCCGAACGAGCGCAGCCGGTTGACCTCGGCGGGGAAAAACTCGAACGCCCGGCCGGTCAGCCGGGTGCGCGCCTTCTCGATGGGGCCGAGCACCAGCCGCGACGAGCCCATCTCGGGCGGCCAGAAGAGGAGAGCGGTCCCGCCCGGACGCAGCGCGCGGCCGATCTCGCGCAGGATCGCGTGGCCCACCGGCGGCTCGAAATGCTCCATGACGCCCAGGTTCCAGACCCCTGCCAGGGACCCGTCGCGGAACGGCAGGTGGCGGATGTCGCACTGCACCAGGGCGCGGTAGGAGGCCCGGCGGGCGTCGAGCAGCGCCTCCAGGGAGAAGTCGAGCCCCACGAGGCGGCGCTCCGCGGACTCGATCCGCTCGGAGGCCTGGCCCGTGCCGCACCCGGCGTCGGCGAACCAGCCTGCGCGCGGGAAGTAGCGCCCGGTGTAGTGGCGGACGGCCCGGCCGAGCACGAGGCGCCGCACGAGCGACGCCAGGGTTCCGAAGAGCGACCGCTCGCCGCGCAACCCGCGCCAGTGGCGGTCCCAGATGTCCAGCTCGCGTGTCTCCATCACCGTTCCCTATAATATCGAAACAATCATTGCGCACGCGCCGACAGGAGGAGCTGGTACCCGAGCAGCCCCGGCAGCAGGCGGGTGGCCGCCGACAGGGCGAGCGCCAGGGCGCCGAGCACGGGCTTGGGCAGGCGCGGCAGCAGGAGCGGCAGCGGGATGGTCGACACCGCCCGGCGCTCGACGACGAAGCCGGCCCTCTCCACCATCTCGCGCAGCGAGCGGGCGGTGAAGAAGTAGCGGTGGGTGCGGTCCAGGATGCCGCGGTCGGCGTAGGGGAAGCGGCCGAACAGCAGGTTGAGCCGCACGTAGAAGTTGGCCACGTTGGGGACGGACAGCAGCAGCAGCCCTCCCTTCGGCAGCGCCTCCCGGATCATCCGCAGCATGCCGTCCGGATCGGCGAGGTGCTCCAGCGTGTCGGCGGCCAGCACGGCGCCATAGCCGCGCGGCAGGCGCCCGATCGTCTCGAGGTCCACGATGGCGCCGCCGGAGAGCGTCCCGCGCAGGCCCGGCAGGCAGTCGAGCGAGCCTTCGAGCCCCACCCAGTCGAGATCGCCGCGCCGCACCAGGAGGGCGACGTGGGCCGGGCCGGGGCCGAGCTCGAGGATCCGGGTGCCGGCCGGCAATCCCTGGATCCAGCCCGCCAGGAGCCGGTGGCTCGAGCCGCGGAAGTCCTTGAGCACGTAGCGCTCGGCGGGGGAGGCGGGGCGTGGCGGGGTCATGGCTCCTCTCGTTCGGCAGCGGAGCATACCGCGGCGATCCCGGCCGCCCCAACCTCCAGGGGGACGAGCCGGCCGGCTCCCAGGCGCGGCAGCCGGTCGCCCACGGCGCCAAGGTCGAACGCCACCACCGGCACGCCCGCGGCCCGGCACTCGTCGAGGATCAGGCTGTAGGACTCGGGCACGATCGAGAGCAGCAGCGCCAGGTCGACGCGGTCGCGGCGCAGGAGACGCGGCAGGGTGCCGCCGCGGTAGTAGCCGCGCACCCGGACGGGCAGCCGCCGCAGCCGGGCCAGGATCTCCGGATCGCCCCCGCCGTAGGCGCTCCAGCGCAGCCCCGATCCTGCCAGGAGCCGCACCACCTCCTCGAACACCAGCGCCCCCTTGTGCGCCTGCACCCCTCCGACCAGGGCGACGTGGCGCACCGGCCGTGCCTCCCGCGAAGGCAGGGGAGGGATTCCCGCGGCCGGCTCCACGATCCGCTGGCGTTCCGGAGGAAGCCCCGGGAAGAGCTCCGCGCAGGTCCGCCGCAGGAACTCGGACGGGAAGAGGAGGACCGAGGCGCTCGCCAGCAGCTCGGCCGAGATCGCCCGGCGCTCCGCCTGGTACGCGTCCTCGACCGGCCAGTCCTGGCGCAGGCAGCGCCCGCACCGTTCGAGATCGCGCGAGTACCAGCAGAACCGGAGCTGCGGGCGCTCCAGGAGGTGAGGGCGGGGGCAGAACGCGGCGAAGTCGTGCAGCGCGAGCCTCAGGTCCAGACCTCCGCGCCCGAGGCGGAGGAGAGAGCCGGGCGGCAGGCCGGCCAGCCCTTCGACGTGGACGGCCCCCGCCCCGAGGACTCCCGCCGCCGATCGGACCGCATTTTCGAACGCGGCATCCTCCAGGGCGATCGGCGAGGGGGGAGCTCCGGGGAAGGTCATGGACCTCCCCTGGACCTCCAGCCGCCACCCGGCCGCCTCGGGGTACAGGAGCGCGGTGCCAGGCTCCAGGCGGCGGAGGAGATGCGCCTGGACTCCGCCCAGCCGGGGGGCCGGAGGCGTCGCCGAGAGGTGGAGGACGGGAACGGGCGCGGGCCGCCAGCCCGGAGGAGCCGGGGAGAACGACCGTCGCCGCCGCGCTTCGGCGAGCCGGTCGAGCGCCCGGTCGCGGACCGCCAGGAGCCCCTCCGTCCGCAGCACCCGCCAGGCAACCCTCATCGCAGCACGCGCTCATAGACCGCCTCGATCTCCTCGGCGTGCTCGTCCATCCCCTTGACCCGGGGCAGGGCGGCGGCCCAGCGGTCCAGGATCTCCGGCTCCGCGATCAGGCGCTCGATCCAGCCGCGCAGCGCCGCCGGGTCTTCCGGATCGAAGAGAGCGCCGTACTCGCCGTCGAACATCTCGGGCAGCGCGCCGCGGTCGCTCGCCAGCACCGGCACGCCGTGGTGCATGGCCTCGCGGGCGACCAGGCCGAAGGATTCGAGCCCGAGCGAAGGGACGATCAGCGCGTCCATCTGCGCGAAGATCGCGGGCTTGCGCTCCTCCTCGAACGGCGGATCGCCCCAGACCGTCAGCCTCGCCTTCCCGGGGTCGATCTCCTCGAAGGCGGCGGTTGCCACGCGGATCCCCTTGTGCGGCAGGCTGGAGCCGATGGCTCCGAAGCGGAGAGGCTTTCCTCTCTCCCTTTGCAGGCGCGGCGTCAGCTCGACGCCGTAGGGGATCACGAAGACTTCGTCCTTCGGCCGCAGGTAGCCCAGGTCGAGGTAGCTCCGGTGGATGAAGCGGGAGCCCATGACGAAGGCCGCCGCGCTCCTCAGGGCCTTCTTCATCAGGGCGAAGCGGTAGACGTAGAGCGCCCGGTTGAGGAGAGAGACGCGGGTCAGCGGACGGCAGGCCGCGCATTTGCCCAGGCCCGGACCGCTGCACAGGCGGCCCCAGGCGTCGAGCAGGTTCACGCGGGCGCAGGGCTGCCACCAGTCCTGGATCTGGAAGACGATCGGGATCCCCTGCCGCGCCGCCGCTCCGACCAGGGACGCGGCGTGGCCGGCCAGGTGATGGACGTGGAGGAGCTGCGGGCGGGTCTCGTCGAGCAGGCGCGCGAAGTCCCGCTCCAGCGCCCGGTCGCGCAGCGCGTTGCGCGACAGCGGGTCGCGTTGGGTGAAGTTGTTCACGGTCAGCCGCACGCGGGCGCCGTGGTCGAGGAACTCGACGACGCTCCCCTTGACCCGCTCGGGGTCGGCGATGCGCGCGTAGACCGTGACCTCCCGGTGGCGGGCCTGCCTGCGGACGAGCCCGGCGGCATAGAGCTCCGTGCCCGCGGAGTTCCAGGGCGGCCAGCCATGGACCAGGTGCAGCACCCGCTCGGGGCGGCTTGCAGCGCTCCGCGCCGGAACGATCGCCGAAACAACCCGCTCGCGCAGGGGGCGGATCGGGTCCTCGCGGACGAACCTGGCCACCGTGGCCAGGTACTCGGGGTGGAGCCGCCGCATGGCGCCGAGGGCGTACCTAACCAGCTCGGCCCGCCGCGTGCCGAAGCTGCGCTGGCCTTCGTGGAAGATGAAGGTGGCGTCGTCGAGGACGTGGGCATAGCCGGCCTTGAGCGCCCGCATGCAGAAATCGGTCTCCTCGCCGTAGCCCTCGCCGAAGCTCCCGGCGTCGAAGAGCCCGATCCCGTCGAGGACCTTCCGCTTGATGTAGAGGCAGAAGCCGACGCCGGTGGGCAGGCGCGGGTAGGCCCGCAGGGAGCGCTCCTCCACCAGCCGGCCGAGCCGTTCGACATCCCAGCCGGTCGGGAGGGCATTGGTCTCCCCGACCCGGGGGAGAGAGCAGATCGTGGCGCTGTTCGAGAACGGGGTGACGGTGGCGATCTCCGGCGCCGAGTACGCGGCCTCCTGGAGCTTGGCGACCCAGCGGGAGGTGACCCGCGTGTCGCTGTTGAGCAGGATGACGTCCCGGTCGTCCGAGACGGACATGCCGAGGTTGACGCTCACCACGAACCCCTGGCGCTCGGGATTGCTCAGGACCAGGACGCTCTCCGGCGGCCGCGGCATCCCCGGCGGCTGGGGACCGTCGAGCACGACGATCAGCCGGTGTTTCTGCAGGTCGGTGTGGGCGAGCAGGCTTTCGAGGCAGCGGCCGAAGACCTCCGGCGCTCCGGCCACGGGCACGATCACGTCCACGGGTCCGGGGGGGCGGTCGGGAGGGACCCGCGAAGGGTCTCCCTGGAGCGGCAGGGGAGCGGCACGCATGGGCGGAAGGCACGGTATCACCGTTGTGCTACGATCCGCGCCCGATATCGCCATGAAAGCGGCATGAAAGCGAATACCGAGACATCCCCCCCCGCGACCACCGCGCTCAAGCTGAGTGTCGTCATCCCGGTCTACAACGAGCGCTTCCTGGTGCGGGAGCTGGTCGAGCGGGTGCTGGCGGTCAAGGTGCCCGGCGTGCGCGAGCTGGAGGTCGTCATCGTCAACGACGGCTCCAGGGATGGCACCACCGAGGTGCTGCGCCAGGTCGCGGCCGAGCACCCGCAGGTGCGCCTGTTCGAGCAGCACAACCAGGGCAAGGGCGCCGCGATCCGCAAGGGCATCGCCGAGGCGAGCGGCGACCTGATCCTCTTCCAGGACGCGGACCTGGAGTACGACCCCAACGATTATGGACGACTGGTTCGCCCGTTCCTGGAGGACGGCGCCGACGTGGTCTACGGCTCGCGCTACCTGCCGAGCGACCGGCGGCGGGTCCTCAACCACCGCCACTCCCTCGGCAACAAGATGCTCACCGCGATGAGCAACTGGTTCACCGACCTCTCCCTGACGGACATGGAGACCTGCTACAAGATGTTCCGGGCGCCGCTGCTCAAGTCGATCCCGATCCGCTCCAACGACTTCGCCATGGAGCCCGAGATCACCGCCAAGATCGCCAAGCGCGAGTGCCGCATCTTCGAGGTGCCGATCAGCTACCTCGGCCGCACCTACCGCGAAGGCAAGAAGATCGGCTGGAAGGACGCGGTCAAGGCCTTCCGCGCCATGTTCAAGTACTGGCTCATCGACGACCTCTACGCCGAGGACGAGTACGGCTCCCACATCCTGCACAGCCTGGAGCGCGCCCAGCTCTTCAACCGCTGGATGGCCGACAGCATCGCCCCCTACGTCGGCGCCCGCGTGCTGGAGATCGGCGCCGGCATCGGCAACATCACCTCCTGGCTGCTGCCGCGCGACCTCTACGTGGCGAGCGACATCAACCCGCACTACCTGCACTACCTGCGCAACCTGTCGCTGGGCAAGCCCTACCTCACGGTCGACCGCATCGACCTGGAGGATCCCGCCTGCTTCGAGAGCTGGCGGGACCGGTTCGACACCGTGATCTGCCTGAACGTGCTGGAGCACGTGCGCGATCCGATGCAGTCGCTGCGCAACGTCCACGACGCCCTGCAGCCGGGCGGCCGGCTGGTGCTCTACGTGCCGCAGGGGCAGCACCTGTACTCCAGCCTCGACGAGGTGCTCGGGCACCGCTGCCGCTACGACAAGGAGATGCTGGGCAGGGAGCTGCGCGAGGCCGGCTTCCAGGTGGAGCTGTTCCGCGACTTCAACCACTTCGCGGTGCCGGGCTGGTACCTGAACGGCAAGCTCCTCAAGCGGCGCCACTTCAGCCGCTCGCAGCTCAAGCTGTTCAACATGATGGTGCCGGTGCTGCGGCGCCTCGACCCGCTGGTGCCCGGCAAGGGCCTGGGCATCATCGCCGTCGCCACCCGGACCGGTTAGACGGCGGCATGGCTCACACCCACGGACGGACACGGACGGACACGGACAGACACGGACAAAGGGGACCCGGAGCGCCGTCCCCAGGTCCGTGACCGTCCGTGGGGGTCCGTGTTCGTCCGTGTCCGCCTGGATCGCGGCCGCGGCGGCGGCCCTGGTCGCGGTCTGGATGGACCTGTCGGCGCTCCACGCGTACCACACGGCCGACTCGTTCATCCCGGTCTTCGCCGGGCTCTACCGCTGGACCCCGTTCTTCTGGGAGCAGAACCGCTTCGGCCTGCTCATCCCGCTCCTCAGCCTGCCGATCGACTCGCCGTTCGCCAACCTGCTCTTCCAGGTGGGGCTGCGCCTCTTCGCGGTCGCCGCCGCCTTCTTCCTGCTCGCCCGGACCGTAGTGCCGCGGCCGTACTGGCCCGCGGTGGGAGCGCTGACGCTCGCGCTCTGGATCGGCGGCAAGGAGATCCAGGCGCATGCCTTCATCCAGATGCAGCCCTATGGCCAGGCCGCGGCGCTCGGCCTGGCCGGCCTGCTGCTCCTGGAGCGCGGGCCCGGGTGGCGCCGCGCGGCCGGGCTCGGGTTGATCCTCCTGGGCTCCTGGGTGTCGTTCACGGCCGTGCTCTGGCTCTTCCCCCTGGTGTGCGCCCGCTATCTTCTGTTCGACAAGCTCCGGAAGGCCTGGCTCCCGCTCGCCGCCCTGGTCCTGTCGTCCGGCGCCAGCCTGCTCTTCTCGTGGCTGTCGATCTACCGGCTGTCGACCTCGTTCGCGGCGGCCGGCCCCGCGGACTGGCCGCGCGCCTGGCGCACGCTGGCGGCGCGGTCGGCGGACTACGTTTCGCTGCCGCTGGTGCTGGCCGCGCTCGGGCTGCTCGTCGTGGCCGCGCTCCTCAGGCGGCGGCTCGCGCTGTCGGCGGCGCTCTGCCTGCTGGCCGCGGGGCTGGGGGAGCTCCTCGTGGTCGGCACCACGTTCTGGGCCGAGGCCAACGGCTGGAGCATCCGCTACGTGACCCTGGGGCTGCTCGCCCTGGGCATGCTCGCGCCCGCCCTGGCCCTCATCCTGGTGCTGGAGGGACGGCCGGAGCGCTGGCACCGGGCCGCGAACGCCCTGGCGCTCCTGGCGCTCTTCTCGGCCGCGGCGCTGCGCTACGGCGCGCCTTCCGTGCAGGCGGCGCGCGCCGCGCTCGACACGTTCGGAGGCGCCACGGAGGAGATCCTCGCCGCGCGCTGCACGCACATCCTCGGCGGCTACTGGCGCGCCTGGCCCGCGGCGTTCCATGCCGACATGGTGCGCTGGGAGCGCGGGGAGAGCACGCCGGTCTGGGTGATCACCTTCCGCTCCGGTCCGACCGAGCGCCTCTGGCGGCGCAAGGACTGGACCGGGACCCGCTTCGCCGTGCTGCGCGGCTTCCGCCAGGCGGCCGAGGACGCGCGCCGCCACGCCGGCCTGCCGCGGCTCGAGCTGATCGAGGAGCGGCGGGACATCCTGGTCTACACGACACGCCGGGGCGGCCCGGATCTTGCTGTAAGCTCCGGCGCCATGACGAACGACCGCACGCCACAGACCGTTTGCATCACCGGAGGAGCCGGCTTCATCGGCTCTCACCTTGCCGACGCCTTCCTCGCCCGCGACGGGCGGGTGCTGATCCTCGACGATCTTTCCGGAGGCCGGCGGGAGAACGTGCCCGCCGGCGCCGAGCTGCACGTGCTGGACATCCGCTCGCCCGAGGCGGCGGCGCTGGTGCGGGAGAGCGGCGTGGACGTGCTCGTCCATCACGCCGCGCAGATGGACGTGCGGCGCTCCGTGGAGGACCCCGCCTTCGACGCCGACGTGAACATCCTGGGCAGCCTCAACCTGGTAGATGCGGCGCGCCAGGGGGGCGTCAAGCAGGTGCTCTTCGCCTCGACCGGCGGCGCGATCTACGGCGAGCAGGACTACTTCCCGGCCGACGAGCAGCACCCGGCGCGGCCGGTGTCGCCCTACGGCGTCTCCAAGCTCGCGTTCGAGCGCTATCTCTTCTACTTTCACGTGGCCTACGGCCTCGACGCCGCCTGCCTGCGCTACGCCAACGTCTATGGCGAGCGGCAGAACCCCCACGGCGAGGCCGGCGTGGTGGCGATCTTCCTGAGCCGCCTGCTCGCCGGCCAGGCGCCGACGATCAACGGCCCGGGGCTCCAGACGCGGGACTACGTGCACGTCTCCGACGTGGTGCGGGCGAACCTGCTGGCGGTGGGGAGGCCCGGCTTCCACATCTACAACGTGGGCACCGGCGTCGAGACCTCGGTCGTGGAGCTCTACCGCGAGCTTGCCCGCGCCGTGGGGAGCGATCTCGAGCCGCAGCACGGGCCGGCCAAGCCGGGCGAGCAGCAGCGCTCGGTCATCGACGCGCGCCTGATCAAGGCGCAGCTCGGCTGGCCCGACCCGCTGCCTCTGCGCCAGGGCATCGAGCGCACGGCCGCCTGGTTCCGCCAGCGCGCCGAGACCACCGTGCCGGCTTGAGGAACTTTCCGCGCACAGCACCTCTCTAATCAGGACAGGAGCGCTCCTGGACCCCGCCTCGGGATGGCCCGCGGGGGGAACGACCAAAACCTGACTCTGGAGGTGCACGGCGATGTTCGAGCACTCGTTGATCGGTCTGGAAGCGCGCAAGAAGTCCCGCCGCGGCTGGTTCTCCCTGCCCATGGCCATCGCGATCCACCTGCTGGCCCTGGCGACCTTCACGTTCGCCAGCGTCTGGGATGTCGCCGCGGTGCCGGAGCCCCAGACGAACGACATCTTCTACGTGAGCCTGCCTCCGCCGCCTCCGCCGCCGGCCCTCGGCGGTGGCAGACAGGAGACCCGGACGCCCGTCCGGCAGGAGGAGGTCAAGCCGCCGACGCCGCAGCAGACGGTGCAGCCTCCGAACGTTCTGACCGACCTCCCTCCGGTCGTGGCGCAGACGGTGACGACCGAAGAGGGCATCCCCGGTCTGCCCCCGGGTCCGGGGCGTCCCGACGGCACCGTCGGCGGGGACGAGAACGGCGACCCGGACAGCGAGGTGATCGGCAGCCTCACCAACGTCCCGCCGCCTCCGGTGGTCCAGGTGACGGACAACGAGCCGATCGTCGTGGGCGGCGCGGTGAAGAAGCCGGAGATCCTGGTGAAGACCCAGCCCCGCTACACGGAGCTGGCGCGGCGGGCGAACGTCGAGGGCGTCGTGATCCTGAAGGCGGTCATCGACGAGCGCGGCTACGTGACCGACCTCGAGGTGCTCAAGGACCTGCCCATGGGCCTCGACAAGGCCGCGATCGACGCGGTGCGCACCTGGCGCTTCAAGCCGGCCACCCTGCACGACCGGCCGGTGAAGGTGTACTTCAACCTGACCGTGAACTTCCAGATTCAGAGGTAACCGGGGGCGGCCACGAGGGCCGCCCCTACTCGCCCTTCCCCGACAGCAGCCCCGCGAGCGGCTTGCCTTCGAGATAGAACGTGGCGCGCTGCACGTCCGGGAACTGCAGCGCGGTCTCGGTGAGCTGCGCGAGCACCCGCGGGCTGTCGCACTCGCCGCCGATCTCCAGGTAGCCCTTCAGGTGGACGCGGACCTCGGCTCCGGCGCGCTCGATGCGGTCGATCTCCAGGCGCGAGCCGTGGAGCGCGTTGTAGAAGCCGGTGCGCGAGTCCCAGGTCTCGCGCTGGGCGAGCAGCGCCTCCAGCGCCCCGCGGAGCGCCGGTCCGCGGCGGACGAGGCCGACCTCCACCGGCACGGCGCTGTCGCCGCAGCCCACCCGCCGGCCCTCGACCCCGCCGTCCTCCATCGAGATCAGGAAGACGGGCGCCCGGTCCGTGACCGTGCCGGACTGGAGATCCGTGTGCGAATCGCCGGCGCCGCACGAGATGGCCACCAGGAGCGGCACCCAGAGCCCGCGCCAGCGGCGCTCACGCGCGCTCAGAACGCCGATACCAGACCTGGAAGGACCAGGCGAAAGGAACCTCCGCAGTCGGCTCATGGTCCTCGCGCTCCACGAGCCGCCACTCGGTCTCGTCAAATTCGGGAAAGTAGGCATCTCCAGGTATTTCTTCCTCGATCCGTGTGAGCTGAAGCCGGTCCGCGACCGGCAGGGTCTGTCGGTAGATCTCTTCGCCGCCGGCCACGAACAGCTCGGTCTCGCCGGCCTCGCGCGCCAGCTCGAGGCCTTCCTGCACGGAGTGGGCCACGCGCACCCCCTCCGGTACAGAGCCTTCCTGCCGGCTGACCACGATCAAGGGCCTCCCCGGCAGCGGCCGGCGGCCGATGGAGTCGAACGTCTTGCGCCCCAGAAGCATCCTGTGGCCCATGGTGAGCTGCTTGAAGCGCCGGAGATCGGCCGGAAGGTGCCAGGGCAGCCCGTTGTCGAGCCCGATGACCCGGTTGCGCGCCATGGCCGCGATCAGGGTTATCTTCATGCTCATACCGCGATCGGCGCCTTGATGGCCGGGTGGGGATCGTAGCCGGTGAGCTGGAAGTCCTCGTAGCGGTAGGCGAACAGGGACTTCACCTCGGGGCTGATCTCCATCCGCGGCAGCGGCCGCGGCTCGCGGGCGAGCTGCAGCCGCGCCTGCTCCAGGTGGTTGAGATAGAGGTGGGCGTCGCCCAGTGTGTGGACGAATTCGGCCGGCTCCAGGTCCGTGGCGCGGGCCACCATCATCGTGAGGAGAGCGTAGGAGGCGATGTTGAACGGCACGCCGAGGAACACGTCGGCGCTCCTCTGGTAGAGCTGGCAGGAGAGGCGCCCGTTCGCCACCCAGAACTGGAACAGGGTGTGGCAGGGAGGGAGCTTCATCCTGTCCACCTCGGCCACGTTCCAGGCGCTCACGATATGGCGCCGGGAGTCGGGGTTGCGCCGGATCTGCTCGACGACCTTCGCGATCTGGTCGATGCTGCCGCCGTCCGGAGTCGGCCACGAGCGCCACTGCCTGCCGTAGACCGGGCCGAGCTCGCCGTCCGCGTCGGCCCACTCGTCCCAGATCGTCACCCCGTGCTCGCGCAGGTAGGCGACGTTGGTGCTGCCCGACAGGAACCAGAGCAGCTCGTGGAGGATCGAGCGCAGGTGGAGCTTCTTGGTGGTGAGCGCCGGGAACCCCTGGGCCAGGTCGAAGCGCATCTGGTAGCCGAAGACGCTGAGCGTCCCGGTGCCGGTCCGGTCGGACTTCTCGACCCCGTGCTCCAGGATGTGCCGGAGGAGGTCCAGGTATTGCAACATGCCGCGTGACTGTATCATCCACCCGAGGAGGGAGGAGAGATGAAAAACATCGGCTGTCTGGTGGTCGCTGGAGTGCTGGTCCTGCTGGTCCTCTGGGGCATCGGCTCCTACAACGGGCTCGTCGGGGCCCAGCAGGCCGTCGAAGCGCAATGGGCGCAGGTGCAGTCCTCGTATCAGCGCCGGGCCGACCTGATCCCGAACCTGGTGAGGACCGTGCAGGGCTCGGCCAACTTCGAGCGCGGCACGCTCAAAGACGTGGTCGAGGCGCGCGCCCGCGTCGGCCAGGTCACACCGCAGGCCACGAGCGAGATCCTCAACGATCCCCAGAAGTTCCAGCAGTTCCAGCAGGCCCAGGACCAGCTGTCCTCGGCCCTGTCGCGATTGCTGGTTGTGGTCGAGCGCTACCCGGAGCTGCGCTCCACGCAGGCGTTCCAGGACCTGATGAACCAGCTCGAGGGCACCGAGAACCGGATCAACGTGGAGCGCAACCGCTTCAACCAAGTGGCGCAGGACTACAACACCCGGATCAAGCGCTTCCCCACGGCCCTGTTCGCCAACATCTTCGGCTTCCAGCCGAGGCCCTACTTCGAGGCCCAGCCCGGCGCCGAGACCGCGCCGAAAGTGGACTTCTCCGGCATGGAGCCGAAGGCCCCGGCCACGGCCACACCCTAATGCAAAAAAGATGTAGGGGAGGGGTTTACCCCCTCCCGGGCGGGGGCAAGCCCCGCCCCTACATCGAGATCGGTCAGGCCTTCTTCGCCGACACCTTGTAGCTGCCCGTGCCCGTCGGGCTGAAGTGGCGCAGCCGCAGCCAGTACTGGCCTGCCTGCAGGCTGGCCGTGATCAGGGCGTTGCGGCCCTGGCCGCTGTCGTCGTCCTCGGCCACCAGCTTCTTGATGTCCTCCGGACCGAGCAGCGACATCACCACGTCGGTGCTCCCCTGGGTCTCGAACCGGTACTTGCCGGCGGCGTCGATCTTGACCCGGTAGAGGTCCTCCTCGCCGTGCTTGCCGATCGACGCGGAGACAGTGGAGCCGACCTTGAGCTCCGTGCCCTCCGGCGGCTTCGTGGTGGTGGCGAGGGGATAGGCGACGCCGATGAACTCCTTGTCCGTGTCCGACAGCTTCTTGTTCCAGCCGATCTCGAAATCGCCGAGGGTCAGCGCGTTGTCCACCGGGTAGAGCATGATCGACTTCGTGTCGAAGGCCGAGAACTGCGTCGAGCTGGCGCTGTAGCGCTGGAAGAGGTTGGTCTCCACCTGCTCGCGGGTCCAGTTGTTCGGCGGTCCCATGTAGTAGCGGAAGACCGCGTCGCGGTCCCAGGGGATGCCGGCGTTCGGGTGCTGGTGCTCGTGGATGCAGCCCAGGGCGTGGCCGAACTCGTGCACCACCGTGCGCTCGTACTCCTCGTCCGGGGTGGAGGTCGTGAACCAGCCGAAGTTCATGGTCGACTGGTTCTTGGGGATGACGAGGTTGTCGGTGCCGATGTAGGACCAGGAGCCGTCCTTCTGGAAGGCGATGCGGATCTCGGCGTCGGGGCTGTTGTCGAACTCCAGCTTGATGTTCGCGAACTGGCACCACTGCACGGCGAACTGCTTGACCTTGGCCTGGATCTGCGGCTGGCCTTCGAGGAAGCGCACGTGCAGGGTGCGGCCGTTCTGCCACTTCTTGCCGGTGACGAGCGCGAGCTGCAACGGCGAGGGCGCGACACCCATGCCGGGGCGGTGGCGGAAGATCGGCAGGTTCGAGGGGTTCTCCTCGACCGCCCTCTCCGCGGCCTCCACCTGCAGCGCGGGCGGCAGGACCATGTCGAGACAGACGTGCGGGATTTTCTCTTCTTCGGGCATGCTCTGTTTCCTTTCTAACCGCGGCTGCGGTACTCCACCAAATCGTAGAACGCACCGGCGTCGACGCCGGGCGGAGGGATCGGTCGTGCGGAAGACGGGGCCGGCCTGGGCTCGGGGGCCTTCGGCTCCGAAGAGGAGACCGCTGCGGCGACGTGCAGCATGCGGGCGGTCGCGCGGACGCGCATCACGCCGTTGCTCTTCTCGACGCGCAGCCCCGCCCCTCCGTCCTCGCTCAGAGCGCCGGCTGCCGCGAGCTTGCGCAGCATCTCGTCGCGGTCGGCCGGCTGCTCGCCCTTCCACTGCGAGGTGAGCCGCGCCCGCACCGTGCGGGTCTCCCAGTCGATCGCGAGGGTGGTGCCCACGGTGATCTGGCGCTTGCCTGGTATCTGGAGGGGGGGGCTGCCGGTGCCGTTGGGCTCCTCCTGGTCCCAGGAGACCTTGAAGATCAGCTCGCGGATCGGCTCGGGATCGGCTCCCTTGGTGCGGTAGTACAGCTTGGTCGTGTCGAGCCGCGGGCAGACGCGGAACGCGATCCCGTCGGGGATGCCGAGGAATTCCCGGTTCTTGTCCGCGAACCGGTAGGCGGCCCAGTCGCTGTCCGCGAGCGTCTGGAGCTCCACCTTGGCCAGCGGCCTGTAGCGGACGTTGGTCTCGACCTCCAGGGCGGCCTTGTCCGGCACCAGGGCGCGGCGGACGAACTCTTCGCAGATCCACTGCCGTTCCTGCCCGTCCTTGGGATGGGCGGCCTGGTCGGAGGCGAGGATGGCGCGGCCATAGTCGCCGAAGGAGACCTCGCCCGGCGGCAGGTAGTCGAGGGCGCGCAGGATCATCCGCTTGAAGCGCTCGCCGCCCACGAAGAGCGCCTTGCCCGAGCCGGAGTAGCCGGTCGAGAGCGCGCCATGGATCTTGACCATGACCGTGTAGAGCGCGCCGGAGAGCGCCTCGGAGAGCGAGTGCGGCTCGTAGCGGTTGACCCGGTTGGGCACGCCGTTCTCGTCGAGCGACGTGTCCTCGCGGTTGAGCGTCTTCTCGTTGAGGAGCGAGCGCAGGTAGCGCGCCGCGCCCGTGGGGTCGCGCGCCATGCCGAACTCCGGCGCGACCGTGGCGAAGGCGGTCGAATCGGCGATGGAGCCGTTCGTGGCCTTGAGCACCGCCTGGCGGAGCTTGGAGCTGCGGAACGACATCAGCAGGGCCGTCAGGTCGGCGATGGCCTCGTGGAGGGCGAGCGACTGCGGCGTGAGCGAGTTGTAGAGGTCGGGCGCGATGCCGTCGAGGATGGCGTGGCCGGTCTCGTGCGAGATGATGTCGCGCGACAGGCAGGCGCAGGCGGGCGGCCTGCCGGCCCGGGAGATATGGAAGAGCTGCAGGCTATGCGACTCGCGCTCGTAGAACGCGTTGGCCTTCTCGCCGGCGCGGGGCACGACCAGGAGCTGCGGCGCGCCGAACGCCCAGGTGAGCCGCCGGCCGAGGGCGTCGGGCTCCTCGTACATGTACATGGTACGGAGCACCGTGGCGAAGGCGTTTACCTGCTGGAACGAGCGCCCGTAGATGCCCTCCTCGGCGGGGCACTCGTAGCCGCCGAGCTTGCGCTTGCCGGGATCGGCGAAGCGGGCGCCCGGCAGCACCGTGCCGTTGTCGGTGTCGAAGTCGAGCACGGCCACGCGGCGGCTGACCGGTCCGTCCAGGAAGAAGTCCTCGTCGCGGGTGTCGAACATCTCGAAGTCGTCCAGGCCGGCGTACCTGGACGTCTCCGGATCGTCGAGCTTCATGGGGAGCCTGGCTTTCACCGTGGACCTCCTGCGGTGTGGTGGGTGGGTTTCTGAAATGCTTTCATGGGCACGGCGGTCCGTCAATCACAGGCGCGCGGAGGGCACGTTCCGTTGCAGCAAACGAAAAAGAAGGGCCAAGTCCCTCTCGAAAGGGCGCTCTCCAAGCTCGGCCTGGCCTCGCGGACCGAGGCGCGGGCCCTGATCCGCGACGGCCGGGTGGCGGTGGACGGCCGTCCGGTGATCGATCCGCTCTTCGCGGTGGTGCCCGAGAGCGCCCACATCGAGATCGACGGACAGAAGGCGGAGCTTCCCCGGTCCTTGACGATTCTGCTCCACAAGCCACGCGGCGTGGTGACGACCCGCTCGGACCCCGAGGGCAGGCCGACCGTCTACGCCTGCCTGGAGGGCCTGGACGCCCACGTCGTGCCCGTCGGCCGGCTGGACGCCGCCACCTCGGGCCTCCTCCTGCTTACGAATGACTCCCGCTTTGCCGACTGGGTGACCGACCCAAGGAATGAAATTCCGCGGGTCTACCTGGTGACCGTGAGGGGGGAGCTGTCCGACGAGGAGGCCCGCCGCCTGGAGGAGGGGATCGTGACGGTCCGCAAGCGCTCGAAGCGGGAGACCCACCTTGTGGTGGAGCTGACCGAGGGCAAGAACCGCGAGATCCGCAGGATGCTGGCCCGTGTCGGCCACGAGGTCACGAAGCTCAAGCGGGTGTCCTTCGGGGGACTGGAGCTGGGGGAGCTGCCGCCAGGGGAGTGGCGGGAGGTGACGACAGAGGCGCTGCGGGGGACTTTTCCTGGAGCGCCTTTGCGGTATACTTCTCTCGGAGACGAACGATGACAGCCTACACGACTCGGGAAGCGGAAGCGAGGTTCGGCGAGATCCTGCGCAGGGTTCGGGAAGGGGAGCGGGTGGTTCTCGTCGAAGAGGGGAAGGACGTGGCGGAGATCCGGCCCCTCCATGGCGAGGGCTCCTCGCAGGAGG
>JBJMGZ010000280.1:0-11211 GCA_045807605.1 Thermoanaerobaculia bacterium
GCGCTGGAGCTGGCCGCCCGAGACCTCGGCCACGTGGGAGCGGGCCACGTCCACGAGCTTCAGGCGCTCCAGGATGCGCTCCACGTCGTCCCGGTCCTCCCGCGTGTAGCGCCGAACCAGGCCGCGGCGGCCGAGCTTGCCCATGAGCACCACGTCGCGCACTCGCAACGGAAAGCTGCGGTCGAAGGTCGAGAACTGCGGCACGTAGCCCATGTGGCCGCGGGGGATGCGCGAGATCACCTCGCCCGACCAGGGGCGGAGCAAACCCAGGATCGCCTTGATCAGCGTGGTCTTGCCGCCGCCGTTGGGACCGATCACGGCGAGGAAGTCGCGCTCGTTGATATCCAGGTCCACGTGGTCCAGCACCAGCTCCCGGCCGTAGCCGAAGGTGAGGCCCCGGACCTGGAGCAGCGGCTCGGTCTTTTCCTCCATCATAGCTCTCCTCCCAGCGCTCCGGCCACGCAGAGCAGCGTCTTTTCCCAGTCCGCGGACTGCGGATCGGCGGTCACGACCCGGCCGCCGATCGCCTCGGCGAGCACCTGCGCGCTCTTCCGAAGATAGGGGACGAGCACGATCTCCGCCCGCTCGTGCCGCGCGCGCTCGATGACGCCGATCAGGCGGCGCGCGCCGGGCTCCTTGCCCTCGGCCTCGATCGCGATCTGCTCCAGCCCGTACTCGCGGGCGAAGTAGCCCCAGGACGGGTGGTAGACCAGGAAGGCCCGCCGTCCAGTATCCAGCGGGGGCAGCCGGGCGCGGATCTCCCGGTCCAGGCGGTCGACGTCCTTCAGGAAACGCTCCAGGTTGGCCGTGTATTCGGCGGCATGGAGAGGATCGATCCCGGACAGGGCGGCGGCGATGTTCCGCGCGGCCACGGCCACGGTCTGTGGGGCCACCCAGACGTGCGGATCGCCGGCATCGAGATCCATGCCGCGGGACATGTCCACGACGCGGATCTGCGGGTGGCGCGCCAGGAAGGGATCGACGTACCGGGCCTCGACGGCGAAAGCGGGATGGCCGACCTTGACGTAGAGCTCGGTCCGCTCGAGCGCCATGGCCTTGCGCGGGCTCAGGCTGAGGTCTTCGTCCGAGGCTCCCGGCGGGATCAGGGACTCGACGGTCACCCGGTCGCCGCCGATCCGGCGGACGATCTCGGCCTGCGGAGCGACGCTCACCGCGACGCGCAGACGGTCCTCTGCCTCGGGAGCCGTGCGGCAACCCGTCAGGAGAAGAAGGAACAGGGCTCGGGAGACCTTCACCAGCGATACGTTATCATCCAGCCATGACGACCACGACACCGCAGCAGCGCATCGAAGCCGATGTGAAGACGGCCATGAAGGCCGGCGAGAAGGAGCGCCTGAGCACCCTGCGCATGCTCCTGACCGAGATCAAGAACGAGCGCATCCGCCGCGGCAGCGAAGTGGACGAGCCCGGGTTCGTCTCGCTGGTGCGCAAGGCGATCAAGCAGCGCGAGGAGGCCTCGCTCCAGTACCGCAACGGCCACCGCGAGGAGCTGGCGGCCAAGGAGGACTCGGAGGCGAAGATGCTCGCCGACTACCTGCCGGCGCAGGTGGACGAGGGGCAGATCCGCGACGCGGTCGCGGCCCTGGTGGCGGAGCGCGGTCTTACTGGACCCGCGGCCATCGGCCCGGTCATGAAGGAGATGCTGGCCCGCTTCGGCAGCGCGGCCGACGGCGCGGTCATCAACCGCATCGCGCGCGAGGTCCTGACGGGCAAGTGATGCGCCGCGCCATCGTCGGCACCGCCGGCCACATCGACCACGGCAAGACCAGCCTGGTCCTCGCCCTCACCGGCATCGACTGCGACCGCTGGGCCGAGGAGAAGAGCCGCGGCATCACCATCGACCTGGGATTCGCCCACCTGGAAGAGGGCGACCTCCAGGTCGGGTTCATCGACGTACCCGGCCATGAGAGATTCCTGCACAACGCGCTGGCCGGGCTCGGCGGCATCCGGGTGATGCTGCTCGTGGTCGCGGCCGACGAGGGGGTGAAGCCGCAGACGCGCGAGCACCTGGCGGTCTGCTCGCTTCTCGGTATCCCGGCCGGGCTCGTCGCGCTGACCAAGGTGGACCTGGTCTCGCCCGACCTCCTGGAGCTGGCGCAGCTCGAGGTCGAGGAGCTGCTGGCCGGCACTCCGTTCGCGGGCTCGGCCGTGCTGCCGGTGTCGAGCACCACGGGCGAGGGCACACCCGAGCTCAAGGCCGCTCTCGTGGAGCTGGCGGCCCGGCACGCGACCGAAGCCGATCCGGAGCGTCCGGCGCGGCTGCCGCTCGACCGTGCCTTCCACCTGAAGGGGCTGGGGGTGGTGGTGACCGGCACGCTCGCGAGCGGCGAGGTGCGGCCCGGGGACACGCTGGAGGTGCTGCCGCGCGGCCAGAAGGCGCGGGTGCGGAGCGTCCAGGTCCACGGCCGGCCGCGCGAGGCGGCCGAGGCCGGGGAGCGCACCTCGCTCCAGGTGACCGGCGTGGCCCTGGAGGAGCTGGCGCGCGGCATGCAGCTCGGCGCCCCCGAGGCGTTCGCGGCCACGACCAGCCTGCTCGGCCGCTTCACCCTGCTGCCGGACGCTCCCGGCCCAATCCGCGGCTTCCTGTCCGTGCGCGTCCATCTCTATGCCAGCGAGGTGCTCGGCCGGATGCGGTCGCTCTCCCCGGGCGGGCTCGCACCGGGCGAAACGGGCCCGGTCGAGATCCGGCTGCAGGCCCCGGTTTCAGCCACCCGCGGCGACCGCTTCATCGTGCGCCGCCCCTCCCCGGCGGCCACCCTGGGGGGAGGAGAGATCCTCGATCCGCAGTGGCGGCGCCACCGCGGCACGATTCTCGGTCAGGCGCTGACCGCGCTCCAGGGCGACCTGCGCTCCGCCCTCGCGTTCTGGGCCTTGGAGGCGGGCGAGCGCGGCGTCGAGGCGGCCGTCCTGGCCCAGCGGCTGGGCGTGCCCCACGCCCGCGTCGAGACCGAGCTGCGCAAGCTCGCGTCCGCGCAGAAGCTGATCGCCGTCCCGGGGGAAGGACGGTGGATCGCGCCTTCGGCCGTGCAGCGGGTCACGGAGCGGGCGCGCCGGGTGCTCAAGGAGTACTTCCAGAAGGACCGGCTGGCCGAGGCCATGCCCAAGGCGGAAGCCGTGCGGCGCATCCTGCGCGGCCGGGCGGCGGATCTCGCGCCGGTCTACTTCGGCTGGCTGGAGGCGCAGAAGGTGCTCACGCTCCAGGGGGACCAGGTGGCGCTCCCGGGCCGCAGCGCCCAGCTCACGGGCGAGGAGTCGAAGCTCTCCACGGCCGTGGTCGAGAAGTACGACCAGGGCGGGCTCACGCCGCCCTCGCCGGGCGAGGTGGCGCGCGCGCTCAACGCCAAGCCGCAGATCCTCGACGGGGTGATCCGCCACCTGGTCACCCGCGGGCAGCTCATCCGGCTGCCGGACGGGCTCATCCTCGCCGCCTCCGCGATCGCGGGCCTCAAGCGCGACCTCCTCGCCACGTCGTGGGACCGTTTTTCCGTGGCGGATTTCAAGGACCGCTTCGGCCTGAGCCGCAAGTGGGCCATCCCCCTCCTGGAGCACCTGGACTCCACCGGCGCCACCCGGCGCCTGGGCGACGAGCGCATGGTGGTCCGGCCCGGTGCGTCGCGAATTGCCTGAGGGACGAGCGCGGTTCCCGGTCCTCCTCCACCCGGACCTCTACCGGAGGCTCCGGGAGAGCGACAAGCCCGCCCGGGCCGGGGTCTGGAAGACGCTCCGCCTGCTGCGCGAAGGCCGCTGGGGAGGAGGCACCCGCGTCAAGCGCCTGCGCGGCGTCGCCCGCCCGGTCTACGAGGCCCGCACCGACTCCGGCGACCGCCTGCTGTTCACTCTCGCGCGCTCCCCGCTGGCCCCGGAGGATACCGAGCCGGGCCGGATGGCCGCGCACCTCCAGGTCTGGGACTGGCTCAAGCACGACGACGTGGACCGCGCGGCGCGCCGCAACCGCTTCCCCGAGGCCGAGTTCCTGGAGCTGGAGGCGGTCGAGCAGTTCGACATCGACGAGCCGCCGCCCCATCCCGAGGCGACGTTCGCGGAAGTCGTCACGGAAGCGCCCCCGGAGACAACCGTCGAGCCGCTCCTCCAGTTCCTGTTCCCGCCGGAGGGGCTGGAGACCGGCTCGGACGAGGAGCTGGGCATCCGCTGGTACCGTCTCGATCTGGCGGATGAGGAGGAATTCCAAAGGCTGCTCGACGAGGGGGGCGAGGGGCTGGAGCTCAAGCTCAGCCGCGAGCAGTACGAGGTGCTCGTCTCCCCCGGCCCGGTGCTGCTGGCCGGCAGCGCGGGCAGCGGCAAGACCACGGTCTCGGTCCACCGGCTGGCCGCCGCGCCCTCGACGGCGCTCTACCTCTCCTACAGCCCGGCCCTCGTGGAGCACTCCCGGAAGCTCTACCGCGAGCTGGCCGCGGCGCGCGGAGGCATCGACCGGGAGCCCGGCTTCTTCACCTTTGCCGAGCTCTACCGGTCGCTCGCCAGGGAGGGCTCCGAGCAGCCGGAGATGACCGAGGCCCTCTTCCACGAGTGGTTCCGCAAGTCGGGCAAGGCCCTCGATCCCGCGCTCGTCTGGGAGGAGCTGCGCAGCATCCTCAAGGGCGCCTGCCTCGACCTGGACAAACCGATGCTCGACGAGGCGGCCTACTTCGAGCTGGGGAAGAAGCGCGCGCCGCTCTTCGTGGACCTGCGTCCGGAGATCTATCGCCTGGCCCAGCGCTACCAGCAGTGGCTCGCCGATGAGGGGCGGAGCGACCGCATCGACCTCTGCCGGCGCGCGTTCGCCGAGCTGCGCAAGGGGAAGAGCCGGACCTGGGACGTGGTCGTGTGCGACGAGGTCCAGGACCTGACGGAGCTGGAGGTGGCGTTCGTGCTCGCGCTGTCGCGCCGGCCGGATCTCTCGGGCGTGCTGCTGACCGGCGACACGCAGCAGATCATCCAGCCGAGCGGCTTCCGCTGGGCCGAGGTGCGGCGCCTGGTGGGCAAGGCCGGCGACCGCAAGAGCCGGCGGGAGACGCCGGAGGTGCTCCGCCTGCGGCGCAACCTGCGCGCCGTCCGGCCGCTGGTGGAGCTGGCCAACGCGCTCCTCCTGCTGCGGCGCGAGGTCTTCGGCCGCACCGAGGAGGACGAGCCCGAGGACGCCGCCCTGGACGGGCCGGTGCCGGTCGAGGTCGCGGCCGCCGAGGAGGCGGTGCTCGCCGCCATCGCGGGGTTCGGCCCGCGCTGCGCGGTGCTGGCGACCGAGGAGGAGGCCGGGCGGCTGCGCGCGCGGCTCGGCACCAGCCGCGTCTTCCAGGTGCGCGAGGCCAAGGGGCTGGAGTTCGACGTCGTGGTCCTCTGGAAGCTGCTCGGCCCGGACCAGGACCTGGTCGAGCGCTTCGTGCGCGGCGCGGCCGGGCTGGACCGCGAGCCCCGCTTCCAGCGCCTGCTCCAGCACCTGTACGTGGCCGTGACCCGCGCCCGCCGCCACCTTGCGGTCTATGAGGGGCCGGAGCCGCACCCGTTCTGGAACCACGCCCGCCTGCGCGGCCGGCTGGAGCGCGAGACGGCCGGGGACCTGGCCCGGATCTTCCGTCCCACCGCCTCGCCCGCGGAATGGGAGCGCGAGGGGGAGTACTTCCTCGAGCGCGGGCACTTCCGCCAGGCCGCCGAGTGCTACCGCCGCGCCGGCAGGCCGGAGAGGGAGGCCGAGGCCCTGGCGCTCGCCGCCGAGGAGCGGGAGGACTGGGACGGCGCGCTCGCTCTCTGGAGCGGCCTGCGCCGGTCCGATCGCCAGGCGCCGCTCCTGGCGCGGCTGGGACGGTTCGCGGAGGCCGCGGCCCGCTACCGGGAGGCCGGCCTGGAGGGCGAGGCGCGGATCTGCGACATCCGCCTCCTGGAGGCCCGCAAGGCCTGGAAGGAGGCCGCCGCGGCCTGGGAGGGCCTCGGCCGCCACGCCGACGCCGCCCGCGCCTGGGAGCAGGCCGGGATGCGCCCGAACGCCGCCGCCGCCGGCGCCCGGGCCGCCGAGGAGGCGGGCGAGACGGGCCGGGCCGGAGAGCTCTGGCTGGAAGCCGGCGACTTCGAGGCCGCGGCGCGCTGCTTCCGCGCCGCGGGCGAGCCGCGGCAGGCCGCCCTCGCCCTGGCGCGCCTGCACGAGAAGGCCGGGCGCTGGAGCCGGGCCGCCGCGGCCTGGAGGCTCGGCGGCGACGTCTGGAACGCCGCCCGCTGCCGCGCCGAGCACCTGGAGCTGGCGGACCGGCCCGGTCCGGCCGCGGTCTACCGCGAGCGGTTCGGCGAGACCGAGCGCGCCCTGGATCTCTACATCCGCGCCGGCCGCTGGCTGGACGCCGCCCGCCTGGAGCCGCCCCGGCCCGCGGACCGCCGGCAGGTGCTGCCGAGGATTCTGGATACCGGGGAGCAGGACCTCCTCGCGGCGCGCAAGCAGGCCCTGCGCCGCCTCCTCCCCAACCTCCCCGGGGTCCTCCTGCTCGGCGCGGAGCGGCTCGCCTGGCAGGAGCTTCTCGAGCTGGAGCGGCTGGAGCGCCGCGATGCGGCCCTGCGCGCCGAGGCGGAGGGGGCCTGGAGCCGCGCGGCCCGGCAATGGACGCTCGCCTGGGAGCCGGAGCGCGCCGAGGCAGCCATCCGCAAGGGCGGCCGGACCGCCGCCTGGCAGCCTCCTCCGCGCCCCATGATCCGCACGGAGGAGCCGGAGGGGCATCCCGACCACCCCGCGATCCTGAGCCGCCTGCTCATCGACATGGCCTCCCCCGCCGAGATCCGGGTCCTCGTCCGGCATGCGATGCGCGGCTGCCCGAGCTGCTCGCGCGAGCTGGAAGAGGCGCGCCACCCGCCCGCCCCGCCGCTCGACGACTACGACGCGGCCTTCGACCGGGTGCACGGCAAGATCGCCCGCGGCGAAATGCAGGGCCTGCGGATGGAGATCCCTCCCCTCAAGGGCCTCCATGCCGAGGTCTTCGAGCACACCTACGTCCGCATGCTGCTCACGATGCAGGAGACCCGCCGCCTCGCCGAGCTCTCGCTCTGCGACGCCCTGCTGCGCGCGAGCCGCGAGCTCGGGATCCGCGATCCCGGGCGGGCGCGCCGGGCCGCGGAGCTCGCGGGCCAGATTGCCGAGCTGCTCCACGAGGGCCTGTACGGCCAGCCCGTCGTGCAGGACGTTCACGCCTGGAGCTGGGCCGGTCCCGAAGACCCCCGGCAGGTCAAGGGGGAGGAGGCCCTGGCCGCGAACATCGCGGACAAGGTCCGCCAGCTCCTGGCCTGGGGGCCCGACCCTCCCGTCCAGGCCGGGCTGCTGACGCTCCAGGCCGGCGTCGCGGGCTGCCGGCGCCGGATCGGCGAGGCGGTCCGCCTCCTGAACCGCGCGGCCTCGATCCACCGCCGGGCGGGAGACCGGCATCTCTTCGGCCGCGTCCTGCTCCAGAAGGCGATCCTCCTGGGAAGTACTGGGGAGGGGGGCCAGCGCGCCCCGGCGCTGCGCCTGCTCCGCCGCAGCCTCGACCTCGTCGACGCGGCGCGCGAGCCGCGCCTGGTGATCGACGGCGCCCACCACCTGATCTGGTTCCTCAGCCGGTCCGGACGGACGGCCGAGGCCGAGGCCTGTCTTCATGCCGCGCGGCGCCTCTACGAGCGCGCCGGCGACCGCCGCCACCTGGGCCGGCTGTACTGGCTGGAGGGCAAGATCGCCGTCCGGCCGCGCGAGGCGGAGAGCGCGCTGATCGCCGCCCGCGACGCGCTCAACCGCGAGGGGCTCGGCCAGGAGGCGGCCCTCGCCAGCCTGGACCTGGGAGCGCTCTACGTGCGCGAACGCCGCGAGGTCGACGTGCGCCGCCAGCCCGAGACGGTCTTCGCCCTCGCCAGCACCGGCAGCCTGCTCAAGGACACCACCCTCCTGATCGAGACCGCCGCCGCTCTCAACCGGGAAGATCCGGCCGCGCCGCGGATCGACGAGCTGTCGAGCTGGATGGAGCGCAGGTGGAGGGAGAACAACCCGCCCGCCCTGGTGCCTGGTCCGTAGCCGGTATCGAATGTTCATATAATTGTGTCCCTTCCGGGGCACATTCCGTTTGCAGGGGGAACCATCTTTCAGTTATAATGAAACCCCGTGCCCAAATGGACTGGACCGGAGCGCTCCGAGGGGCGCTTCCCTGTGCTCCTTCACCCGGACCTCTACCAGAGGCTCCGCCAGTGCGGCAGGATCGCGCGCGCCGCGGTCTGGAAGGCGCTCTACCGCCTGCGCGAGGGTCTCTGGGGGGGCGGCACCCGCGTCAAGCGCCTGCGCGGAGTGACCCGGCCGGTCTACGAGGCCCGCGTCGACTCCGGCGACCGCCTGCTGTTCACCATGGCGCGCGCGCCTCTGGCCCCGCTCGATACCGAGCCTGAGCGGACGGCGACTCACCTGCAGGTCTGGGACTGGGTCGAGCACGACGATGCCGGGCGCGTCGCCCGCCGCAACCGTTCCCCGGAAGCGGAGTTCCTGGAGCTGGAGGAGATCGAGCAGTTCGAGATCGACGAGCCTCCGCCCCATCCCGGCGCGACCTTCGCGGAGGTCGCGGATGGAGCCTCCGATCCGCTCCTCCAGTACCTGCTCCCCCCCGAGGACCTGGACGTGGCCTCCGAAGAGGCTGCGATCAAGTGGTACCTGGTCGAGCCCGGCGCCCTGGCCGACGAGGAGGAGTTCCAGCGCCTCTTCGACCAGGGGAGCGACGAGCTGGAGCTGAAGCTCAGCCGCGACCAGTACCGGATCCTCGCCTCGCCCGGCCCGCTTCTCCTCGCGGGCAGCGCGGGCAGCGGCAAGACCACGGTCTCGGTGCACCGGCTCGCCGCCGCCCCCTCCTCGGCCCTCTACCTCTCCTACAGCCCCGCTCTCGTCGAGCACGCCCGGCGTCTCTGGTCGGACCTGAGGGCCGCGCGCGGCACCGTCTCGGGCCGCCAGCCCGACTTCTTCACCTTCGCCGATCTCTATCGCTCTTTCGCCAAGGAGCCCGAGGCTCTCGAAATGCGGGAGCCGCTCTTCCGGGAGTGGTTCCGCCGCGCGGGCCGGCCGCTCGATCCGGCCCTGGTCTGGGAGGAGCTGCGGAGCATCCTCAAGGGGGCCTGCCTCGCCCTCGACCGGCCGATGCTCCACGAGGCCGCCTACTACGAGCTGGGCAGGAAGCGGGCGCCGCTGTTCGTGGACGAGCGGCCCGAGATCTGGCGCATCGCCCAGCGCTACCAGGAGTGGCTCGCAGAGGAGGGGCGGTACGACCGCATCGACCTCTGCCGCCGGGCTTTCTCCCAGCTTCGCCAGGGGCGCGGCCGGACCTGGGACGTGGTGGTCTGCGACGAGGTCCAGGATCTGACCGAGCTGGAGGTGGCCTTCGTGCTCGCGCTGTCGCGCCGGCCCGATCTCTCCGGCGTGCTCCTGACCGGCGACACGCAGCAGACGGTCCAGCCGAGCGGCTTCCGCTGGGCCGAGGCCCGGCGCCTGGCGTCCCGCATCGGTCGCCGCAAGGAGGCGCCGCCGGTGCTCCGGCTGCGGCGGAACCTGCGCAGCGTCCGGCCGCTGGTGGAGCTGGCCAACGCCCTCCTCCTGCTGCGGCGCGAGGTCTTCGGCCGCACCGAGGAGGACGAGCCCGAGGAGGCCGCGGTCGAGGGGCCGGTCCCCGTCGAGCTGCCCGCTCCCGAGGAGGCCGTGCTCGCCGCGATCGAAGGGTTCGGCCCGCGGTGCGCGGTGCTTACCCTCGACGACGCGGAGACGGACCGGCTGCGGCAGCGGCTCGGCACGAGCCGGGTCTTCCACGTGCGCGACGCCAAGGGATTGGAGTTCGAGAGCGCCGTGCTCTGGAAGCTCCTCGCCCCCGACCAGGACCTGGTCCAGCGCTTCATCCGCGCTTCGCACGCCCGGCTGGACCGCGAGCCCCGCTTCAAGCGCCTGCTCCAGCACCTCTACGTGGCGGTGACCCGCGCCCGCCGCCACCTCGTGCTCTACGAGGGTCCCGAGCCCCATCCGTTCTGGGGAAACGAGCGCTTCCGCGGCCGGCTGGAGCGCGGCGAGGTGGAGGCCCTGGCGCACCTGTTCCGTCCCACGGCCTCGCCCGGGGAGTGGGAGCGGGAGGGCGACTGGTTCCTGGAGCGCGGGCACTTGCGGCAGGCCGCCGAGTGCTACCGGCGGGCCGCTCTTCCCGAGCGCGAGGCCGAGGCCCTGGCCCGCGCCGACGAGGAGCGGGAGGACTGGACCGCCGCCCTCGGCCGCTGGACCGGCCTGCGGCGGGCCGCGCAACAGGCACCGCTCCTCGAGCGCCTGGGCCGGCTCTCCGAGGCCGCCGCCGCCTGGCGCGAGGCCGGCCTGCAACAGGAGGCGCGCACCTGCGAGGCCCGCCACCTGGAGAGCCGCAAGGCCTGGAAGGAGGCGGCCGGGGCCTGGGAAGCGCTCGGCCGGCACGCCGACGCCGCCCGCTGCTGGGAGCGCGCCGGCGAGAGCGGCCACGCGCTGGAAGCCGGCGAGCACCAGGCCGCGGCCCGCTCCTTCCGCGCCGCGGGCCAGCCGAAGAAGGCCGCTCTCGCCCTGGCGCGCCACTTCGAAACCCTCGGCAGCTGGGGCCGCGCCGCCGCCGCGTACCGCCTGGCCGGCCGACGTCAGACCTCCGACCTCTTGCGCGCGCGCGCCCTGGAGGAGGCGGACCGGCCCGGACCGGCCGCGGTCCGGCGCGAGCGCCTCGGCGAGACCGAGACGGCGATCGAGCTCTACGCGCGGGCAGGCCGGTGGCCGGACGTGGCGCGGCTGGAGCCGGCCAGGCCCGGGCCCCGCCGGCGCCTGCTGCCGAAGCTCCGGGAGCTGATCGGAGGAGGAGAGTGGGACCAGGCCGGCCGGCTGCTGCGTGCCCGCCGCGAGGTGCTCCTCGCCCAGCTTCCGGAGATCCCGTGGTTCCTCCTCACCGGGGGCGAGCGGCTCGTCTGGGAGGAGCTGCGCGACCTGGAGCGGCTGGAGCACCGCTGCCGCGCCCTGCGCGCCGAGAGCGAGCGGGCGTGGAGCCGCGCCGCGCGCCACTGGTCGCTCGCCGAGGAGCCCGGCCGCGCCGCCGAGGCGCTCGGGGACCGCCGCCCGCGGCTCTGGCCGCGGCCGGTCCCGGCGGCGAGCTCCGCGCCAAGCCGGCCGAGCCGTCCGGCCAGTGCGGAAGCCCCGTCCGCCCATCCCGGCCGCGAGCAGCTCCG
>JBJMGZ010000281.1:0-3450 GCA_045807605.1 Thermoanaerobaculia bacterium
GAAGGGGGCCGATGGCCGCCGTGATCGCGCTGAAGCCCGACCAGGTGCCGATGGCCCGGCCCCGCCGCTTCTCCTCGAACGAGGCCGAGAGCAGAGCGAGGCTCCCCGGCACCAGGAGCGCCGCGGCGATTCCCTGGACCGCCCGGGCCGCCACGAGCTGTCCGGGGCTCGCCGCCATGCCGCACCCGGCCGAAGCCAGGGCGAATCCTGCGACACCCAGGAGGAAGATCCGGCGCCGTCCGAACCGGTCGCCCAGCGCGCCGCCGACCAGCAGCAGGGAAGAGAGGAAGAGCGCATACGCCTCCACGACCCACTGCACCTCGGCCACCGTGGCCCCGAGCTGCGCCTGGAGAGCCGGCAGCGCCACGTTGACGGCGGTGCCGTCGATGAAGGCCATGCTGGAGCCCAGGATGGTGGCGGCCAGCACCCAGCGCTCCGCCGTCCCCCGGCACGGGGCTCCGGCTTTCCCGGAGCGGATCACTCCCGCGTCGCAGGGCGTCAGGACCGGGTTCAACCGAGCTTCTCCTGAAGCTTGTCCAGGAAGGCCGCCTGCCCTTTCAGGATCTTGCGCTTCGCGGCCGTCAGGGAAAACCATCCGGCCCGATCCACTTCCGGAAACTCCTGCCGGCGGCCCGATTTCGGAGGCCATTCCAGAAGAAAGGTATTGCTCCTGAGGAGAGCCGGATCGAAATCGCCGCGGACCGCCCAGGCATGGACGATCTTCCCGCCGGATTGCCTGAGCGAGCCGAGAGGGATGGCCTCGGCTTGCGCAGAGGCTCCGGTCTCCTCCGCGAGCTCGCGCCGCGCAGCTTCCAGAGGATCTTCGTCCTCCTCGAATTCGCCCTTCGGAATGGACCACGCCCCCTCGTCCTTCCTGCTCCAGAAAGGACCGCCGGGATGGACCAGCAGGACCTCCAGACCGCTGGAAGTTTCACGAAAAAGAAGCAGGCCCGCGCTCGTCTTTGGCATGCGGCTCCTTGGCTCCAGCACCGGATGTTCAACAACCGCCAGGCAGGCGGGTATTGAACCTGGTATGACCCGGCTTTATACTCTTTTCGATGGCCATCGTGAAGACCGCAGTCTCCATCCAGGAGTCCCTCTTCGAGCGCGCCGACGCGCTGGCGCAGCAGCTCCATCTCTCCCGAAGCCAGCTCTTTGCACGGGCACTGGATGAATTCCTCAAGAAGCATGAAAGCCGGAGGCTCCTCGAGGCGATCAACAGCGCTCTCGAGAGTGAGCCCGATCCAGGAGAGGCAGAGCGCATGCGCCTGATGCGGCAGAAACAGCGGAGGCGCGTCGAAGGCCAGTGGTAATCCGCCAGGGGGATGTCTTCTGGCTGGACCTCGGAGGAGCCTCGGGGTCCGCGCCCGGGTTTACCTGCTCCTCGACCCGCGGGAGGTGGAGGAGGCATGGTCGTGAAGAGCGCGACAATGTGGACGTCCACCCGGTTTACGGAACGGTTCGGCTGCCGCTGTCCGATCGTGCAAGGGCCGATGGGGGGCGGCGCTTCGACCCCCGAGCTGGTGGCCGCGGTTTCGAACGCAGGCGGGCTGGGATCGCTCGGCTGCTATCACCTGGAGCCCGCCGCGATCCTGCGCGCCGCGGCCGACATCCGCCGCCTGACCGACAGGCCGTTCAACCTCAACCTCTGGATCCCCCGCGATCGGGAGGATGAAGGGAGCCTCGGCGCTTCCGAGGCCGCCCGGGCTCTCGCGCGTCTCCAGCCGTACCGGGACGAGCTCGGGCTGCCGCCCCTCGCGGAGCCCCCTGCGCCCACGGTGCAGGACTTCGAAAAGCAGTTCGCGGCCGTGCTCGAAGCGCGGCCGGCGGTCTTCAGCTTCATCTTCGGACTGCTTTCCGCGCCGCTGGCGGCAGAGGCGCGCCGGCGGGGGATCGCGCTGATCGGCACGGCGACGACGGTCGAGGAAGCGGAAGCCCTGGAGGAGAGCGGCGTCGATCTCGTGGTCGCCTCCGGGTTCGAAGCCGGGGGGCACCGCGGGAGCTTTCTCCGTCCCGCGGAACAGTCGCTCACCGGGACGTTTTCGCTGGTCCCCCAGGTCGTGAGCGCCGTGCGCGTCCCGGTCCTGGCCGCGGGCGGCATCGCCGACGGCCGCGGTGTCGCGGCGGCCCTGGTGCTCGGCGCCGCGGCAGCGCAGATCGGTACGGCCTTCCTCCTGTGCCGGGAATCCGGAGCGAGCGATCGCCATCGCGCGGCCCTCGCCGACCGTACCCGCGCGCGGCGTACCGCCCTCACCCGGGCCTACACCGGCCGGCTCGCGCGGATGCTTGCCAACCGCGTCACGAAAGAGATGGCCCAGCCGCCCTCCGAGCTCCTCCCCTGGCCGCTCCAGAACGAGCTCACCCGGGAGCTCCGGCTCGCGGCGGCCCGCGCCGGCCGGGACGACCTCCTGCCGTTCTACGGCGGCCAGTCAGCTCCCCTGGCCTCCCCCCGCTCCGCCGCCGATCTCATGGCCAGCCTGGTCGCGGAGACCGGCGTCGCCTTCGAGCTGCGGCAGGGTAGAGCTTGACGCGCGGGCCTCCTTCCTAGGAAGCCACGCCGGATTCCATGTAGAAGACCATTTGCCAGAGGCGATCGATCTCGCCTCGCTCCACGACCTCGATGGGTTTGAGGCCGTCGAAGGCCGGGTTGGGAGCAGCGAGCCAGCCGCGGACGGCCCCGGGCTGCACGACCTGAGTCAGGGAATCCAGGAGCCGGACGACCTCGGAAACCCGGCGGTCCGTGGGCGGCTCGGCGGGGGCCGTCTCCTGCGCGGCGACCCAGCGGGTCGAGAGCCCCATGAGCCGCGCAAGCTCCGGCTGGGTAAGGCCCGCGCTCTCCCGGACCTGCTTGAGGGTTCTGGAGCCCGGAGCGGCAAGGTCAAGATGTCGGCTGTTCCGATGTCCCTTCATGGCATCCAGCGTAGACGTTCTCCTCTCTCACGTCAAGAAAAATTGCATGCCAAAATGCGCGCATCAGAGCGCCCGAATGCGGCTTCCGGGCCTGAGCCGATCGGGGAATGCCACGAGGTTGCCTCCTCCCGGAGCGGCAAGAGAGGGGACGAGGAGCCCCTCCAATCCCACCTTGTAGGCCGCGCGCCCGACGGCCTGCGAAATGGACTCCGAGCCTCGGTTCTGGAGGGCTCTCCAGTCTTCGCGAAGCGCTCTCTCCATCCAGCCCTGGAGCGGATGTCCGCGCGGGAGCTCCCGGAGGTCCAGGACGGAGGCGAGCTCGGCCTGGATGGCACGGAACCGGCGGGGTCGAGGCTCTCACCGGGCCTACTCCGGCCGGCTCGCGCGAATGCTCGCCAACCGCGTCACGGACGAGATGTCCCAGCCGCCCTCCGAGCTCCTCCCCTACCCGCACCAGAACGAGCTCACCCGCTACGCGCCCAAGCTCATGGCCAGCCACTGGTCGCGGTCGCGCTTCCCTGGGAGCGCCGCACTCACGGT
>JBJMGZ010000282.1:0-3331 GCA_045807605.1 Thermoanaerobaculia bacterium
AAATCGGTTCTCGCTCATGGTCAATCCGGGTACTCGAAGACCACCTCGCGCTCGATGTCCGGGTGCAGGCTCATGTGCACGGGGCAAGTGAGAGCCGCGTTCTCCAGCTTCTTGCGCTGCTGGGGGGTGAGCCCGGCGGGCATGCGGATGCGCGCGGGGAGCCCGGAGATCCGCCGCGGGCTGCTGGACATGTGCTTCTCGACGTGCACCGAGAGGCCGGCGAGGTCGAGCCCGTCGCGCTCGCCCACGATGGAGATCAGGGTCGTCATGCAGGCGGCCAGGGCCGTGGCGACCAGGTCGGTCGGCGAGAACGAGCTGCCGTCCCCCTGGTTGTCGACCGGCGGCACGGTCTTCAGGACCGCCCCGGAAGGGCCGTGCGTCATCTCCTGCGCCAGATTGCCGATGTATTTGCCCGTGATCTCGACCGCCATGTCTCTCCTCCTCGTGGGCCGCTGAGTCTATCAGGGGAGCTCCTGGAAGAAGCTCAGGTAGTCGTCGATCACCCGCTCCATGGAGGTGCGTTCGCGGACCTCCCGCATCAGCTCCAGGCCCCGCCGCCACTCCGGACCGCGGAAGGTCGTCCTGACCTTGTCGAGCGCGGCGAGCAGGCTCTCCCTCCTGGGTTCGGCGTAGTAGGGGTAATCCGGCCCGAGCAGCTCCAGGGTGCTCTCGTCGCGGGTGGTCACCAGGTTCGCCTCGCAGGCCGCGGCCGTCGAGACCTTGCAGTTGGGCTTGTAGAGCCACTCCTTGCCGGGCTCGCGCACCGACAGGTGGCAGTTGTAGTCGAGCGCCTTGCGGAAGTAATCGCCGTCGAAGTAGTCCACGCCCGGGAGCTGCCCCCAGAGCGACAGCGACCGGCCCAGCCCCAGGTAGGCGATGCGCAGCTCTTTTTCACCCAGCGTGTTGGGGACGTAGCGCGGGTCCCACTGGTGGTAGATCACCCGGTTCACGGCCCCGCGCACGGCGAAGTCCCGGAGCTGGAGCCGGTTCTTGAAGAGGATGCCGTGGTAGAGCCAGCGGTTCTTGATCCAGCGCTTGAAGACGGCCGTGTCCTGGACGTCGAGGACGAGCCGGTTGCCTCGCGCGCGGGCGGCAGCCAGGTGGTGCAGCTTCGAGGTCTTGATGAAGACCAGGATCGAGTCGCGGACATTCTTCAGGTCCCGCGGATAGACGGAGGCGCTTGCGATTCCCCGGGCGCGCAGGGCCTCGCTCACCTGGTCGGCCCCCATGATGGTCGAGCCTTTGTCGTAGTACTTGACGAAGTAGATCTTGCGCATGGCGGCCGTGTGCTTAGGATATCTTGGCGATCATGAAAACGAACCCGAACGACCTGACCGGTCAGGTGGCGGTGGTGACCGGCGCCTCCCGGGGAATCGGCGCCGCCATCGCCGGCGCCCTGTCCGCCGCCGGCGCCCGGGTGGTGCTCGCGAGCCGCAAGCTGGAGGGTGTGGAGGCCGTGGCCGAAGAGATCCGGAGCCGCGGCGGGGATGCCCTGGCCGTGGCCTGTCACACCGGCCGCGCCCAGGACTGCGAGAACCTCGCCGCCCGCGCCCGGGAAGCCTGCGGCGGCATCGACATCCTGGTGAACAACGCGGCCACGAGCCCGCATTTCGGCCCGCTCCTCGAAGCCGAGGAGTCGCAGTGGGACAAGACCTTCGAGGTGAACGTGAAGGGCTACGTCCATACGATCCGGGCCTGCGTGCCGCGGATGCGGGAGCGGGGCGGCGGCCGGATCGTCAACATCGCCTCGGTGGCGGGGATGTTCCCCCACCGCGGCCTGGGCGTCTACTGCGTGAGCAAGGCGGCCGTCCTCATGCTGACCCGGGCGCTCGGGATGGAGCTGGCGAAGGAGAACATCCGGGTCAACGCCATCGCGCCCGGGATCATCCGCACGAAGTTCAGCGAGGTGCTCTGGTCGTCGCCCGATGCGCTTTCGACCATCCCCCAGGGGAGGATCGGGGAACCGGAAGACATCGTGGGCGCGGTGCTCTATTTCGCGGGGCAGGCTTCCGGGTTCACCACCGGGTCGGTGCTGGTGATCGACGGCGGGCAGACGCTAGGCCTGGCCTATTAGGCCGTCCATCACTTCGTACAGCCGCTCGTTGCCCTCCTGCCGGTAGCTCGCCAGGCTCTCTTCGCAGGAGGGGATGGCCTCCAGGAAGCTATGAACCACCGCCGGGTCCTGCAAGGATTCGGCGTAGCGGCCATAGCCCAGGCGCTCCAGCCAGCGGGCGTTCAAGACCTGCTCGAACTGTCCGCCCATGGGCACGGAGAGCGTGGGCTTGCGCAGGTAGACGGCCTCGCCCAGCACCGTGAACCCGCCGCCGCAGATCACCGCCCGGGCCGACGCCAGGTCGGCGATGAAGCCGGCCTCGTCGAAGGGCCGGTAGCGCAGATTGCCCTCGACCTGCTCCTCCGGAATCCCCCGCCGCATGCCGTAGATCCGGCACTCCATTTCCGTGCCGGCCAGGGTGCGGGCGAGGCCGGTGTTGCCCTCGGCGGTCTGGTAGACCAGGAGGTGGTCCCCCCTCGTGGAGGGCGCCGCCAGCACCTCCGGCCGGAGGATGGGCGGCACCAGGGTCGTCTGCGGCTTGCGCAGCTCGGGGAAGAAGAAGGTCGTGATGACGTAGTGCCGGCAGAACGGGAGCTTGGCCCCGACGAAGGCGCGCGTGAGCTGGAAATCGAGCTCGTGGCCGGCGGTCACCTCGGGCGGGTGCCTGCCCCGGTGGACGATCTGGTTGTTGTCGACCGAAATCACCGGCAGTCCGTGGGCCTTGCCGTACAGGTAGGTCCAGGAATCGAAGTCGCTGATCACCGCCTCGGGGGAGAAGCCGCGGATCAGGCCGAAGTACGCGGAGACGTTCTTCGGGATGCCCGCCGCGGTGGACACGAGGTTCGAACCTACCGTGGCCGCGAGCCTCATCTGGTTCTCGCCGTAGACGATGTGGAAGCCGTGGATGCGCCGGACGCCGCGGAACCGGCCCGCGAGGAAATCGGCCGCCCGGCCCGACGCCATGATCTCGATCTCGTGCCCGCGGGCGAGCAGGTGCTCGAGGACCACCCGCGACCGCACCGCGTGCCCCATGCCCTCGCCCACGACGCCGTAGAGGATCTTCAAGGGCGGCCCCCTGCACGGACGAGCACGGACCGGCACGGACGGCCACGGACCATCACGGGTGTTCGTCCGTGTCGGTCCGTGTCAGTCCGTGCTCGTCCGTGCTCACCCTTCCCTCCAGCCTCTCCGCCACCGCCGCCGCTTCCGCGAAGAACCCCGCCCCCCGCCCTTCCAGCCAGTCCGCCTCCAGCTCCTCGAACAGGCGGTTGCGGCGGG
>JBJMGZ010000283.1:0-6683 GCA_045807605.1 Thermoanaerobaculia bacterium
GCCCGGGATAAGGAAGTCGGTGCGGTCGTCCTGCGCCACGAACACGCCCACCGCGTTCTTCCCTTCCTTGCCGGTCAGCTTGAGGCCCCATTCGGGGTCAGACACGTTGCGGGTGAACACCGCCTCGAACGGCGTGCGGAAGAAGTCCGCCCCCTCCAGGAAGAACGGCCGCTTCTCGGGGAAGAACAGGGCGAAGGTGGTGTTGACGTCGAGTTGGGCCGCGTCCGCCTCCACCTGCGAGAAGTCGGGGTTGATCGCCGCGTTCAGGGTCAGGTTCGGCGTGATCCCCCACTTGCCGGTGATGCCCGGCTCCGTCTCCACGTCGCCCTCGGCGAGACGGTCCTGGAAGGCGTCCGGCTTGGCGTCGGTGCGGGTCGCGGTCAGGGTCGGGACGAGCTCCATGTTGAGCCCGGGCGTGACGCCGGCGAAGCCGGCCATCTTGGAGACCTGGCAGAGATAGCAGCTCACGTTGCGGTCCATGGGCTGGGAGGCGATGCGGTGGCGCTGGTTGCGCGGGTAGAAGCGCAGGGCGTCGAAGCCCCAGATCTGGTCCCCCTCGGTGCGAGGGAAGCGCAGCGAGCTGAACGGGATCGCAATTTCCACCTCATAGCCGGAGCCGGTGACCCGGCCGGCCGAGGTCCAGATGGCGTCCCAGGTCTCGCTCTCGTTGCCGCCCACGTCGTCCATGAAGAGGTCCATCTGGATGCCGAACGGGTTGACGAAGAACTCGAAGGCCCGGCGCTCGTCGTTGAACGGGTCGAGCACGATGCCCACGAAGTCGTCGTCGAAGGCCTTGTCGCGGTCGGACAGGTGGGCCCGGATCTGCGACGGGTCGGGGTCGTGGGCGCGGAACGCCACGTAGATGCTGTCGTCGTCGTGGGTGATCAGGCACTCGGTCTTGACCGGCGGCGCCGTGTTCTCCGCCGGCCGGGTCTCGAAGGCGAGGTCGATCACCGCCGCTGCCTGCCAGGCGGCTTCGTCGAGATTGCCGTCCACCTTGATCGCGGACGTGGCGCGGGCGACCGCGTACGGGGGCCGCACCGGCCCCGCGGCTCTCCCCTCCTTCCCCTCCCCCTGCTTCGCCGCCAGCGGCGCGCCCGGAACGATCATCGCGAGCAGCGCCAGCCCCGCCAGCCCGACATCCCATCCCCTATGCTGAAACATGCAGAGCTCTCCTCTCTCCGGCCATACTGCCCTTTAGACGCACGCAGGGCGTAAAAGTTTGGCCAGGCTAACCTCCGGCGATGGGCCGCGTCTAAAGGAGTCGAATGGAGCCCGACGATGAAGCCCTCGTGCAGCAGACCCGGGAAGGAGACGCCGACGCCTTCCGCGTCCTGGTGGAGCGCCACGGCGAGCGGGTGTTCCGCCTCGCCTGGCGGATCACCGGCGACGAGGCCTCCGCGGAGGATGCGGTCCAGGAGACGTTCCTGCGCGCCTTCCGCTCGCTCCACCGCTTCGACGCCCGCTCCCGGTTCGGCACCTGGCTCCACCGCATCGCGGTCAACACGGCGATCGAGGCCATGAGAAAGAGGCGCCCGGAAACGCACCTGGAGGAGCCGGAGCCGGTCCCCTCGACCGAGCCGGGGCCGGAGCGCGCCGCCCTGAGCCAGGAGGTCCAGCGCACGGTGCGGAGCGCCCTCGGCGAGCTCTCCACCATGGAGAGGACGGCGTTCGTCCTGCGCCACTTCGAGGGCCGGCCCATCGCCGAGATCTGCCGCCACCTGGGACTGAGGGAGAGCGCCGGCAAGCAGGCCATCTTCCGCGCCGTCCGCAAGCTTCGCCGCGCCCTGGAACCGCTCGTCCATCCCGTGAGGTCCTCATGAAGACGTACAGCGACGACGACCTGGTCCTCTTCTTCTACGGCGAGCACGACGATCCCGTCGCGGTCCGGGAGGCGCTCGCCGCCGATCCAGAGCTGCGCGGGCGCTACGCGGCCCTGGAGAGCGTGCTCGCGGCCGTGGACCTGCCCGTGCCCGAGCGGCCGGAGGGGTACGGCGCCCGGGTCTGGGCCCGGTTGCTCCCGCGGCTGGAGAAGAAACCTTTCTGGAGCGGCATCTTCACGCCCCGTCTCGCCTGGGCCACGGCTGTCCTCCTCCTGGTGGTCGGCTTCGTGGCCGGAAGGTTCTGGCCGCAGGCGCCGCAGGCGCTCTCCCAGCCGGCCCGCGACCGCATCCTGGCGGGCGCGATCGCCGGCCACCTGGAGAGCTCGGAGCGGCTGCTGGTCGAAGTGGCGAACGCCGGACCCGGCGAGGACCTGGACCTGTCGGCCGAGCGCGCCTGGGCGCAGGATCTTTTGGAAGCGAACCGGCTCTACCGGCAGTCGGCGCGCCACGGCGGCCGCAAGCGCCTGGCCACCCTGCTCGACGAGCTGGAGCCTTTCCTGCTGGAGCTCGCCCACGCGACGGACGAGACCTCCCCGGAAGAGATGCAGGCGCTGCGCGACCGGATCGACGAGCAGGCCCTCCTGTTCAAGGTGCGCATCCTCGGCGAGAAGCTCGAACGATCGGCCCGGCAGACCCGGACCGGCAGGCAATCCCTCTAGGCTCTGTAGGAGATACCCCATGACGAATCTGAGAATCCTGGTCCTTCTGATCCCGCTGCTCCTGACCTCCTGCGACGGGTCCGCCTTCGCCTCCTTTGCCAAGGACGAGCTCTACCGCTCCGGCCAGGCGGCCATCGACGAGGGGAGGTGGAGCGAGGCCGCGGCGATCTTCGCCAAGGTGGCCGAGCGCGGCGGCCCCGAGGCCGATGCCGGCCTCTACTGGAAGGCCTACGCGCAGCACAAGGCCGGCAACCGCGCCGCGGCCCTGGCCACCATCCGCGATCTCGCCTCGACCTTCCCGAAGAGCTCCTGGCTCGACGACGCCCGCGCCCTGGAGGTGGAGATGCGCGGCGACCAGGTGCTGGTCCAGCCCGCGGCCGAGGAGGACGAGGATCTCAAGCTCTACGCCCTGAGCGGGCTGATGAACCACAACCCGCAGAAGGCCCTGCCCCTGGTACAGCAGTACCTCAATGGGAAGCACTCGCAGGAGAACAAGGAGAAGGCGCTGTTCCTCCTCACGCAGAGCGAGCTGCCCCAGGCGCGGCAGTCGCTGCTGCAGATCGTCCGCGGCTCCGAGCACCCGGAGCTGCGCGTCCAGGCCATCCAGTACGTGGGCACCGTGGCCGAGGACGACCGCTCGCTTCTGGGCGAGCTCGACGGGCTCTACAGCTCCACCCAGGATCGTAGGGTGCGCGCGGCCGTGATCGAAGCCTACGGCATCGCGGAGCACAAGGCCGGCCTCGTGGCCGTGGTTCGCTCCGAGAAGGACCCGGGCCTGCGCCGGCAGGCGATCGACATGCTGAGCGGAGCCGAGGCGGTCGCGGAGCTCAAGTCCCTGCTCCAGAGCGAGCCGGACACCGAGATCCGCCGCGCCCTGATCCGCGCCCTCGGCAACGCCGGCGACCTGGAGACCCTGATCGCCACGGCGCGCGGCGACAAGGACCCGGAGACGCGGATCGAGGCCATCATGAGCCTGGGCAACGACGAGTCGCCAAGGGCCGCGGAGGCGCTGCGGTCGCTCTACTCCGGCAGCGCGGACCGGAAGACCCGGACCGCCGTGATCGACGCCCTCTCCAACCAGGAGAACGCCAAGGCCCTGATCGAGATCTTCCGCGCCGAGAAGGACCGGGAGCTGCGCAAGGAGATCGTCCACCGTCTGGCGGACATGGACAGCCCCGAGGCCGAGGCGTTCGTCAACAAGATCTTCGAACAGGAGTGAGCCCATGCGAACGAAAGCCGTCTTTGCTTCTCTCTTCCTCGTGGCGCTCGCGGCCGGGGCGCAGCCGAAGGTGGACGACGCCCGCTTCGAGACCGCCACCGGCAGCCTCTCCGAGGTCGTGCGCCAGGCCGGCCGGGGCGGCCAGCCCGTCTGGGTGTCCTGGACCGTGCCCGTGATCGAGGGCCACGGGTACTCCTGCTGCTTCACCCGCGACTGGAAGCCCGGCCCCTGCCAGCTCGAAACGAAGAACCAGAGCTGGGGGAGCTCGAGCGACGATCCGCGCACGGACCCCTACCTGACGGTGCTCGTCCGGCTCCAGGACGGCAAGGTGGAGCGGATCCGCAGCGTGTCCGCGAGCTGCCCGCTCAACGCCGGCGGCCGGCGCTTCCTCTGGCTGGAGGGGGTCCAGCCCGAGGAGAGCGTCCGCTTTCTGACCGAGCTGGTGAAGAGGAACGAGGTGGACGAGGAGGGTCTCGACGCCCTGGCTTTGCACCGCAACGCCGGAGCGCTGACGGCGCTCTCGGACTTCGCCACCTCGGCCCGCTACCGCCCGGACCTGCGCGAGCATGCCCTGTTCTGGCTCGGCGAGGCCCGGGGCCGCGAAGGCTACGAGGTCGTCATGAGAGTGCTGCGCGAGGACAAGGACGACGACATCCGCGAGAAGGCGCTCTTCGCGCTGAGCGAAAGCCCCGTGCCCGAGGCCGGAGAGGTCCTGGTGCGGACGGCCCGCGCGGACCGCAGCCCTGGGGTGCGCTCACAGGCGATGTTCTGGCTCTCGCAGATCGACCACCCGCAAGCCCCGGCCACGATCCTGGAGGCCATCGCCAAGGACGCCGATCCCGAGGTGCGCGAGCAGGGCGTGTTCGCTCTCTCGCAGCTCCCCAAGGGCAAGGGGGTGCCGCTGCTGATCAAGCTCGGCCGCGAGAGCCGCGACCGCGAGGTGCGCAAGCAGGCGCTCTTCTGGCTCGCGGAGTCGGATGATCCGGAGGCGGTGAAGTTTCTCGAAAAGATGCTGGAGGAGTGAAAGGACAACAAGGACACCAGGGACAACAAAGACATCAAGGACGGGGAAGGTTGTCCTTGCTGTCCTTATGGTCCTTGGCGTCCTTGAGGTCCTTCAGCATAAGCTCCCCGCATGAGCCATGACCACCCGCTGGAGCTTTCCGGAGACGAGATGCGCCGCCTGGTGGAGGCGGCGATGGAGCGCATCGCCAGGCATGTCGACACCCTGCCGGAGCAGCCGGCCAGCTCCACGGAAGGGGGGCTCCGGCTCGCCCGCTCCCTGGCCGAGCCCCTCCCCGAGGGCGGCACTCCGTTCCCCAGGCTCCTGGACCTCCTTTTCGACCGGGCGGTGCCGCGCTCGCTCAACACGGCGGGGCCGGGATACCTCGCCTACGTGCCGGGCGGCGGACTGCTCCACTCCGCGATCGCCGACCTGATCGCGGACAGCGTCAACCGCTACATCGGCCTGTTCGGCTCCGCGCCGGGCCTGTCGCAGATCGAGGCCAATGTCGTCGCCTGGTTCCGGGAGATCGTGGGCTATCCGCCCGAGGCCGGGGGCATCCTGACCAGCGGCGGCTCGCTCTCGGCCCTGACCGCCCTCACCACCGCCCGGCGCGAGCGCCTGCCCGAGAACTTCCTCTCGGGCGTCCTCTACTTCTCGGACCAGGTCCATCACTCCCTGGAAAAAGCGGCGCTCCTGGCAGGCTTCCCGGCGGCCAACCTGCGCAAGCTGCCCTCGGACGAGCGCTTCCGCCTGCGGGTGGATGCCCTGGAGGCGGCCGTCGAGGAGGACCGGCAAAAGGGGCTCGCCCCGTTCCTGGTCGTGGCGAGCGCCGGCACCACCAACACGGGCGCGGTCGATCCCCTGGAGGAGATCGCCGGCATCGCCCGGAAACACGGTCTCTGGCTGCACGTGGACGGCGCGTACGGCGGTTTCTTTCTCTTGACCGAGGAGGGAAGGCGCCTGCTACGCGGGATCGAGCTGGCGGACTCCGTGGTGCTCGATCCCCACAAGAGCCTCTTCCTCCCCTACGGCACGGGCGCCCTGCTGGTGCGGGATGCCGGAGCGCTGCGCCGCACCCACAGCACCACCGCCGACTATCTCCCGGAGGCCCGGGACGTGGACCCCTCGGAGATGTCGCCGGAGCTGACCCGCCCGTTCCGCGGCCTGCGGGTCTGGCTGCCCCTGAAGATGCACGGCGTCGGCCCCTTCCGGGAGGCGCTGGAGGAGAAGCTCGCGCTCGCCCGCCAGGCCGCGGAGGAGCTGAAGACCGTCGAGGGGATCGAGATCGTGGCCGAGCCGCAGCTTTCGACTCTGGCGTTCCGGTTGAACCCGGCCGGGATGGAATCGGAGGAGCTGAACCGGCTGAACCGCCGGCTCCTCAAGGCGGTCAACGACCGCAAGCGGGTCTTCCTCACCGGCACGAAGCTCGGAGACCGCTTCGTGATCCGCATCTGCGTCCTCTCCTTCCGGACGCACCGGGACCGGATGGACGCGTGCCTGGAAGACATCCGGGAGGCGGCTGGACAATGTGGCAATAGTGTGGCACAATCAAGGGCATGGCAACCCTGATCGACCTTCTCACCGCCCGGCTCGAAAAGCACCTGCCGGCGATCGCGCGGCTGAGCACCCCGGACCTCGCCACCGTCCGGGACTTCGTCCACGAGGTGGAAGCCTGCGTCGACCTCCTGAACGGGGAGGCTGGGGTCATCGACGCGGACACCGCGGCGCTGCTCCGCGGCAGCATCCTCCAGAGCTCCTTCCCGGCGCTGCTGCTGCTCCGCCAGGAAGAAACCCGGGCAGCCGCGGCCTTCCTGATCGACCAGTGGCGGCGGACTGCGGAGGCTCTCGGGGAATCGGTCCACCTTCCGTCCGGAGAAGATATCGCCGGCATAGGCCGCGAGGTCAGGGAGCACGGG
>JBJMGZ010000284.1:0-5540 GCA_045807605.1 Thermoanaerobaculia bacterium
TTGAGGTTTCCGCCTCGCATGGCTAGTCCACCGGAGCTCCGCCCGCCTCTTCAATGCGGGCGATGAAGACATCTTCGAGCGAGGGGGGAATCTCCTCGATCGAGTCGACGGGAATCCCGTGCTCGGCGAGCCGGCGGGCGATCTCCTGGCGGTCGGTGCCGGGCTGGAGCGTGACGTGGATCGCGCGGCCGAAGAGACCGGCGCCGCGCACGCCCGGGGTGCCTTCGAGCAGCTCGGCGGCCTGCGCGCCGGAGCCGGTCCGCACTTCGAGGAGCGGCTGGCCGAAGCCTTCGCGGAGCTTCGCGGGGGTGTCGAGCGCGATCAGCCTGCCGCGGTTCATGAGGGCCAGGCGGTCGCAGTACTCGGCCTCTTCCATGTAGTGGGTGGTGACGAAGACGGTGGTGCCCGCGGAGGCCAGTGCGTAGATGAGGTCCCAGAACCCGCGGCGGGAGATCGGATCGACGCCCGACGTGGGCTCGTCGAGGAAGAGCACGGGCGGCTCGTGGAGCACGGCGCAGCCGAGGGCGAGCCGCTGCTTCCAGCCCAGGGAGAGCTCGCCCGTGAGCCGCGCCCGCTGGTCCGTGAGCCCGGCCATGCGCAGCACCCAGTCGCGGCGCTCGGTCTTCTTCTCCCTGGGGACGCCGTAGAGCCCCGAGAAGAACGCGATGTTCTCCTCGACGCTGAGATCGGCGTAGAGCGAGAAGAGCTGCGACATGTAGCCGATGTGGCGCTTGATCCGCCGCCGCTCCGTGCGGATGTCGAAGCCCGCCACGTGCCCCTGGCCCGAGGTCGGCGGCACCAGGCCGGTGAGCATCTTGATGGTCGTGGTCTTGCCCGCGCCGTTCGGTCCCAGGAAGCCGAAGACCTCCTTCGTGGCGACCGTGAAGCTCACGTGATCGACGGCCACGAAGTCGCCGTAGGTTCGAGTCAGCTCCTCGACCTCGACAGCATTCATGCGGCTTCCTCAATCATCCCGATGAACACGTCTTCGAGCGAGGGGACGATCGCCCGCGCGGATTTGACTTCGAAGCCGGCTTCCCGGAGCACGCGGGTGATCTCCGGAATCTGAGCCGCGCTGACGCTCAGGTGAAGGCGGTCGCCGAAGACGGCCACCCGACCCATCCCGGCGAGCCGGTCCCGCGCCTCCCGCGCGCGCTCCACCTGGACCTCCACGATCTCCTCTCCGAAGCCTTTCTGCAGCGCCTCGGGCGTATCGACGGCCAGGAGGCGGCCGTGGTGGAGGAGGGCCAGGCGGTCGAAGCGCTCGGCCTCGTCCATGTAGGCCGTGCTCACGATGGCGGTCACCCCCTCGGCCACCATCTCGTGGACGATCAGCCAGAGCTCGCGCCGCGACACCGGATCAACGCCGAACGTGGGCTCGTCGAGGAGCAGGATCCGCGGCTGGTGGACGAGCGCGCAGGAGAGGCCGAGCTTCTGCTTCATGCCGCCCGAGAGCTTGCCTGCCAGCCGGTCCTGGAAGGGGCCGAGGTTCGAGAAGCGGAACAGCCGCTCCAGCCGCTCCGGCCGCTCGGAGCGCGGCACGCGGTAGAGGTCGGCGTAGAACTGGAGATTCTCGAGCACGGTCAGGTCCGCGTAGAGCCCGAAGCGCTGGGACATGTAGGCGATCTGGTGCTTGACCCGCTCGGGATCGCGCGCCACGGAGATGCCGTCGAGGAGCGCGTCCCCCTCGGTGGGGCGGAGCACGCCCGCGAGCATGCGCAGCGTCGTGGTCTTGCCCGCGCCGTCCGGCCCCACGAGCCCGAACAGCTCGCCCGGCTTCACCTCGAAGCTCAGCCGGTCCACCGCCGTCAGCTCGCCGAAGCGGCGGGTGAGGGATTGGATGTCAATCATGGACATTCCTCCCCCACTGTAGAGACGCCCCGTGGGGCGTCTCCTGCTTGCCACGACGCCCTCGGAGAGACGCCCCCCGGGGCGTCTCTACAGTGGGGGGGAAGCGAGGGAGGCTCATTCCACCTCCAGCCGCACGTCGGCCGGCAGCCCGGGCTTGAGGTCGAACTCCGCATCGCCGGTCACGCGCACCTTGACCTCGTAGACCAGGCGCACGCGCTCCTCGGTGGTCTGCACGCTCTTGGGCGTGAACTCGGCCTCCGAGGCGATGAACGAGACCTCTCCGGGATAGGTCTTGCCGGGGTAGGTGTCGGCCGTGATCGCGGCGCGGGTGCCCAGGCGCACGGCGCCCACCCGGTTCTCCGGGATGTAGATGCGCACGTAGCGGCTGCGCGGATCCATGAGGGTCAGCACGGGCGAGCCGGCGGGCACGACCTCGCCCGGCTCGCGGTGGCGGACGGTGACCACGCCGTCGAACGGAGCGGTGAGGACGGTGTTCGAGAGCGTGGCCTCGACGCCCTGCACGGCGGCTTCGGCCTGGGAGACCTGGGCGCGCGCCGCGGCTTTGCGCTCCTGGCGCGGGCCGGCTTCCACGAGCCGGAGCTGCTCCGCGGCCTGGGTGCGCTGGGCGCGGGCCACGTCGAGCCCGACCTGCGCCTTGTCCAGGGCCTCGCGGCTGACGGCGCCGCCCTCGAAGAGGCGGCGGGTGCGGCCGAGGTCGCGCTCCGCGTCCTGCCGGCGCTCCTCGGCCACGGCGAGCGCGGCGCGGGCCTGGGCGATCTCCTCCCGGCGGGAGCCGCTCTCCAACTCGGAGAGGGCGGCCTGCGCCGCCTCGACTTGGGCCTCGGATTGCGCGCGCCGCGCTTCGAGCTCGGCGCGGTCGAGCCGCGCCAGCTCCTGGCCGGCGGTGACCCGGTCCCCTTCGCGGGGAGCCAGGGAGATGATCCGGCCCGGCGCCTGGAAGCCGAGCTGGGCGTCGGTGGCCTCCACCGTGCCCGAGGCGACGAGCGCGCCGTCCGCCTTTTCCGGCCTCCGGGTGGTGTAGTACCAGACCGCGGCGCCTGCCACGGCCAGGAGCACGACGGGGATGACGATCTTCTTCGGGCTCATTGCACAGGCTCCAGGGGGGATCGCAGGTTCTGGCGCAGCCATTCGGGGGTGAGGCGGCCCGCGGCGCGGGCGAGGTCGACGCGGGCCAGGATCGCGGCATGGCGGGCGTCGGCCAGGCTGGCGCGGGCGGCCAGCAGGTCGGCCTCGGAGCTCAGGTAGTCGGTCTGGGTGCCGGCCCCCTCGTCGAGGAGGAGCTTCTGCACGCGCGCGACCTCGGCGAAGCGCTCGACCGCCTTGCCGAGGCTCGCGATGCGCGCCTCGGCCTCCTCGACCGCGGCGGCGGCGCGGTCGACGTCCTCCCGCACCTGGACCTCGGCCGCGCGGACCTGCTCCTGCGCGGCGCGATGCGCGGCCTCGGCGCGGGCGATGCGGCTCCTGGTGACGCCGAGGTCGAAGAGCGGCACGGTGAGCTGAAGGCCGGCGTTCCACTCGCCGGTGAAATCCCCCTGCGAGGAGGTCCACTCGTTGTAGTTGCCCACGGCCCGCACCTCGGGCCGCGCCAGGGCGCGGGTCAGCGAGATCTGTGCTTCGGCCGCCGTGACCTGGGCGCGGGCCTGGGCCACGGCCGGGCTCGCCGCGATCCCTTCCGTAGCCATCTCCTCCCGGAGCTCCTCCCGGAGCTCCTCCCGGAGCGGCACCTGCGGATCGGGCAGCTCCACCGGCACCAGCCGGCCGGACCGGGTCTCCTCGACAGGAACGTCCAGGAGCCGCGCCAGCTCGCGCTCCGCGTTGTCCACGGCGGAGGAGAGGCGCACGCGCTCGGCCTCGGAGCTGGCGAGAGCTGCTTCGGCGCGGAGGATCTCCACCCGCGCTGCCCGGCCGACCTCGAACCGCTGCTGCACCCGGGACAGCTCGGCCTCCAGCGCCTGCCTCCTCGAGTCGTGGGCGTCGAGCACCTGGCGCTGCCCGAGCACGGTCAGGTACGCGGCAGCCACGCGCCGGGCGAGGACCTGCTCGGAGGAGCCCACGGCCGCGCCGGCCGCGAGCGTCTGGGCGTCCGCGGTCCGGATGCGGGCGGCGTCCGCGCCGCTGTCGAAGAGCGTGTAGCTGACGGTGAGCGTCGCCTGCCCGATCGTCTCGTCGAACTCGGGGAACAGGCCCGGGCCGAAGCCATGGATCGGGGTGACCACCATGGGCTCCTGGTACTGCAGGGCCGATCCCGTGTGGCGTCCCCGGGGAAGCCGGCCGGCCCGGGCCTCGCCGAGCGCCTCCGCGGCCTCCTCCTGGCGTGCCCGGGCCGCCTCGACGGTGGGGAAGCGGGCCATCGCGCGCTCGACCGCCTCGGCGAGCGTCAGCCTGTCCTGCGCCCTGCCTGCCGCGGGGAAGAGAAGCAGGATCAGGAGAACCCCTTTCTTCATCTCGCCTCCTCCGGCCCCAGCAGGCGCCGCACGACATACCGCGCCAGCTCGATCGCCTTGTCCCGGGTCAACCGCCGCTCGGGCAGCATCCGCCGTTCGAGCGCCACGGCCGCGGCGAGCCCCAGCACCGGCAGCACCGCGATGTTCGCCGGAGGCGAGCCGGGCGGCCGGCGGATCTCGCCCGCGAGCCGTTCCACGATCTTCAGATAGGTCCCGGCGATCTCGGCCATCTTCCCTCCCAGCTCCCCTCCGGACGCCGTGGCCTCCGCCAGCAGCAGGACGGGGATGCCGTCGGTGTCCACGATCAGCCCGATGTGATGGGCGACGATGCGCTCGATCCGGTCCAGGGGGGGCGTGTCCGTCTCCTCGGCGATGGCGCGGACAGGCCCGAGGAAGAGCTTGCTCAGCCGGTCGGCGACCCCGACGAGGAGCGCCTGCTTGTTGGGGAAGTGCCGGTAGATGGCCGGCTCGGTGAAGCCGACCCGGTCGGCGACCTTCTTCATGGTGAGCCCGGCCAGACCGGCCTCGCGGATCAGCTCGACGGTCCGTTCCAGGATCTCGTCCTGCCTCGAAGTTGAAGGGTCTTTTCCGCTCAGGTTAGTGAACCCTCACTAACCGAAGTGTACGCACCCCGGAAACGATGTCAAGCCACGGATGAATTCAACCCTGGAGCAGGGACTGGCCGTTCCGCGCGTCGGTCACGTCGTCGGTGAGAGGGAAGGTGCTGCTGTATGAATTCGGCTGATGGAGCGGCAGCACATCCAGCTGATCACGGCAGTGGCCGTTTCCTGCATTCTTTCAGTACGATCTCGTGCTGATGGACTGCCAGATGCCGCACCTCGACGGCTACGAAGCGACTCTCTCCGAGGGCGTGCGGTGAGCGCCACGGTCGTCCCCCTCGCGGAGCCGTTCGCGCGGGTGCGGGAGATCCTGGACGAGGCCGCCGCGACCGGCATGGAGGACCCCAACGCCATGGTGGTCTCGACCGTGGACGCGGCGGGACAGCCGTCTTCGCGGGTGGTCCTGCTCAAGGGCTTCGACGAGCGCGGCTTCGTCTTCTTCACCGACTACCGAAGCCGAAAGGGCGAGGAGATCGAGGCCAATCCGAGGGCCGCGCTGGTGTTCTACTGGAGCGAGCTGGAGCGCCAGGTGCGGATCACCGGCGGCGTCGCCCTCGTCTCGCGCGAAGACTCGGAGCACTACTACACGACCCGCCCGCTTGGC
>JBJMGZ010000285.1:0-3807 GCA_045807605.1 Thermoanaerobaculia bacterium
AACCACGACCTGCGGAGGCGGGGCGGCAGGTTCTACGACGCCACGTTCGGCGGCATCTACAGCAGCCCCGACGAGCTGATCTTTCAGAGCATCGAGAAACTCGCTGGCAACACCCTGGTTTTCAAAGGGCGCCAGGACATCGCTTGCAATGTCGGTTTCGGGTATGGCAGCTTCAAAGTCTACCGCGAGCTGGGGCCCGGGGAGATCGAGCTCTGCCCGAAAGGCGACGGAGCGGAGCTCGTCCAGGTCCGAGCGCCGTTGCTCGACAGCGATCTCGCCGTCGACGTCCAGGTCCGCATCGTGAAGGCCGGAAGCTACTCGGTCCAAGGCGGAATCTACTGCCGGAACGGCCGCGCGGTCACCTTGAGACCGCAGCGGCGCCTGGAGGACGTGCATTCCACCGCCGAGGTCTCCGGCCCGCCGGGCACCTACTGGACACGGCTGAGGTTCTCCGGCAGCGACCTGCGCCGTTCCAGGAGCATGGATTGCGCTCCCTACCATCTGCGCGCCTACCTGACCACCGAAGACGCGGAGGTGCACAGCCTCGACGTCGAGCTGCCCGCGATGGATCTGTCGTCCCTGGGCGACGACGCTGCGTGGCTCGGACCGGCCGAGGAGCTCCGTCTCGCCTGGGAGCGCAAGGGCTCCAGTCTGAGCTTGAGGGCGACGCTGCCCGTGGAGGTCCGCACACCGGGTGCCTTCGCGGTCGAGGCCAGGTTCGCCCGGAATGAAGAGACCCTCTCCTACGCCGGCTACCGCCGCGAGCTGAGCCGGGAGACGGATCTCCTGGAGGTGGACTTCCCGCTCACGGCCGTCCCGCCGGAGGGAGGACTCGAAATCTCCATCTCTCTGCACTGGCTCAACCCGCTCCAACCGGTGGCCGGCCGGCGTATCGAAAACGTCGAGCTGCCGCCGGTGAAATGACCTTGACAGGGAGCCTTCAGTAATACAAAGTATCGCGCATCGCCTTACACACGCGCCGGTCCGGCTGTTCAGCGGAGGACGATGGCAATGGTTGTTCAGGCCGTTTCTGCAGAAGCGAATGCGGAGCAGCACGGTATTGAGGCCATCGACGGCCTTGGCAGCCTGAGCTTTCAGGCCCTGCGCCAGGCGCTTGCGGATTCCGGGCGGCGCCTGGTGCTGGCGCCTCATCGGGCCGGCCTGCTGGCCCACCCGCGGGCCCGCGGTCTCGCCGGCCTCTCCCCGGCGTTCTCCGCCTCGTACCGCGGACGCCTGAGCCTCCTCGAGGTCAGCCTGGCCAAGGCCCTGCGCGCCGGGGGCCTGCGCTGCTGCAGGACGCTCGAGGCCCTGACCGCCGAGACCGCCCATCTGGCGCGGGTGTTCGCGGGCCTCTGCGGCGACCTCGAGCCGCGCGTCCGGCTGATGCTGGTCGACGGGGAGCGCCCGCCGGCTCCGCCGGACCCGGGTGCGAAGACGGCGCTGGTCTACGCCCTCGCTCCCCCCGGCGCGGGCGTTCCCCTCCCGGCCGCCCGCCTGGCCGCGATCCTCGGGACGGGCGGTCTGCCGGACCTTCCGCCGGACACGGCTGCCGTGGTCCGGCTCGACGAGGCCGGCGGCCCGTCGCCCGCGGCGGGCACGCCGCCGCCCGGCCGCCACCTCGTGCTCTGCGTCACGAGCGAGCGGGGCCCGCAGGCGCTCGACACGCCCCGGCTCCCGGGGCGCGCGGTCTGCCGCGAGCCGGCCGAGGTGCTGCTCGTGAGCATGCCCTTCGGCACCCTCGGCCAGCCGTCCCTCGCGCTGAGCCTGCTCAAGGGCGTGCTCGCCCCGCGGAAGGCGGAGATCCTCTATCTCACGTTCCCGTTCGCGCGCCGGATCGGCGTGCCCTTCTACGACTGGATCGCGGATGCCCAGCCGTTCGTCGGCTCGCTGCTGGGAGAGTGGATCTTCGCCGGCGCCCTGGCCCCCGCCATGCCCGCGGCCGAACGGCGGTACCTGGACGAGGTGCTGCTCGAGCCCACGGCCCGATGGCTGGCCGATCCGGGCGACGAGCCCTCGTTCGTCACCCTGGTGCCCGGCGGGATCGTCGACGAGGTGCTGCGGCTGCGCCGGGAGGTCGACTCCTTCCTCGACGACTGCGTCGAGGAGGTCCTCGCCCGCCGGCCGCGGATCGTCGGCCTGACCAGCGTCTTCCAGCAGCACGTGGCGTCTCTCGCCCTCGCCCGCCGGCTCAAGCAGCGCGCTCCCGAGGTCGCGGTCGTGATGGGCGGCGCCAATTGCGAAGGGGTGATGGGCCTGACCACGGCGCGGCTCTTCGACGCCGACGCGGTGGTCTGCGGCGAGGGCGAGGTCGCCTTGCCGCAGCTCGTCGAGCGCCTCCTTGCCGGCGAGCCGATCGCAGACCTCCGCGGCGTCTACACCCGGACCTCGCCCGAGGTGGTCGCGCGGACCGACCATCCGGCCAACGCGCCCTCGCTGCGCCACCTCGACGACCTGCCCTACCCCGAGCTCGAGGACTACTTCGCCCAGCTCGCGGAGCACGGATTCCAAGGCATCTACCAGCCCCGGCTGCTGTTCGAGACCTCCCGCGGCTGCTGGTGGGGCGAGAAGCAGCACTGCACGTTCTGCGGCCTCAACGGCACCACGATGGCATTCCGCAGCAAGTCGCCCGACCGCGCCCTCGCCGAGCTCAAGGAGGTGACCCGGCGCCATCCGGGCCTGTTCGTGGGCATGGCCGACAACATCATGGACATGCGCTATCTCAAGACCCTCCTGCCGCGGATCGCCGAGGAGGGCCTGCAGCTCACCCTCTTCTACGAGGTGAAATCGAATCTGAAGAAGGGGGAGGTGCGCCAGCTCCGGACGGCCGGCGTCTCCGCCATCCAGCCGGGCATCGAGAGCCTGAGCGACGAGGTGCTGCGGATCATGCGCAAGGGGGTCAAGGCCCTGCAGAACATCCAGCTCCTCAAGTGGTGCAAGGAGCTCGGGGTCTGGCCCTACTGGAACATGCTGTGGGGCTTCCCGGGCGAGCCGCCGGAGGAGTACGAGCGCATGGCCGGGCTGCTGCCATCGCTCTATCATCTGCCGCCGCCTGTGGGCATGTCGCTGATCTTCCTGGAGCGCTTCAGCCCGAACTTCTTCGCCAGCGACGAGCTCGGCTTCGCCGACGTCCGGCCGCTCCCGGCCTACGGCCACGTCTATCCCGCCGCGCCGGAAGACCTGGCAGACCTCGCGTACCAGTTCCGCTACCGGCACCGCGATTCGCGCGACATCTCGACCTATACGCGCCCCCTCGCCCGGCGCATCGTGGAGTGGCGGGAGGTCTATGCCGAGTGCGAGCTGCGCGCGGTCGACCGCGGCGACCACCTCCTGCTCTGCGACACCCGGCCGTCGGCGGCCCGCCGCCTGACCGTGCTCGAAGGGCTGCCGCGGTCCGTCTATCTCGCGTGCGATGCGGCGGCCACCGTCGAGCAGCTCTGCCGGTCGGTGGCCGCAGCGCGCGACGCCGTGGAGGAGGTTCTGCGGCCGCTTGTCGCGGACGGTTTCATGCTGCGCCAGGGCGACACCGTGCTCGCCCTCGCAGTGCAGGGCGCTCTCGACGGAACGGCCGTCGGGAGCGCGAAGCTCCAAACCGACATGGGAGGAGAATCATGAGCAACGTGGAAAGACTGATGCAGGCCGGCATCGAGCTGGACGAACGGGCGAAGCAGAGGATCGAGAGCCTGAGCGAGCAGGAGATGGCGTCGCTCCTCGCGCTCTACACGCAGGAACCGGGGACGGAGATCCTCCCGGACAACCAGGGCTGGGGCGATCAGCATCGGAGCTTCCTCGATCTGAACTGAAGCTTCA
>JBJMGZ010000286.1:0-6279 GCA_045807605.1 Thermoanaerobaculia bacterium
TCACCACGGAGCTCAGGGCGGCCCCCTGGAGCAGCGCCTGGAGGCGCGGCGGGTAGCCCTTGTCGGTGCGCAGCGGGTCGTCGCCGACACCGAAGGTGATGCTGTCGCCGAAGGCGATGTAGCCGGTCTGGGCGCGGGCCGAGCCGGCCAGCAGGACGGCCAGGAGGAAGAGAACCCTTTTCACGGCACGCGCTCCAGCGGGGACTCCCACTTGGCCCCGAGCCAGCGGAGGCGGAGCCCGCCCTCCGTGTCCTCGGAGAGCACCGGCCGCTCCATCAGGGCGGAGAGGGCAGCGCTCCGGCGCAGCACCTTGCCGGACGGGGCGAGCTCGACGACCGACCAGGAGTTGGGGAGCGCGGACTGGTGAAGCAGGTAGAGGTGGTCCGGAGCTCCCCGGAACGACGGATGGAACGAGCCGGACGGCGCGATCGGGCGCTCGTCCTTCCAGGAGCCGTCCTTCCCCGAGCCGGTCTCGAAGCGCGCGAGCTGAAGACGGTAGCTCTCGCCGTCGTAGCGACTCCAGGCGAGGAGCGCGCCGGTCCCGGCAGCGGCCAGGGTCGGCGTGATGTCCGGCACGGCGTTGCCCTTGGAGACCGGGCGGGCCGGGCTCCAGCCCTGGGCGGTGCGCCGGGCCCAGACGATCTCGTGGTCCTCGCCGTCATAGGCGCTCCAGGCAAGGAGCCAGGAGCCGTCGGAGAGCACGGCGCCGGCGAGCGCGATCTGGCTCCCCGGACCCGGCCGCGAGACCGGCTCGACGGCGTTCCAGGCATGGCCGTTCCACTCCGCGGCGCGGACCGCGAGCGAGCGGTCGTCGTTGCCTTCGAGCCAGGCCATGCCCTGGAGGGCGCCGTTCTCGACGAAGAACACCGCCCCGCGCCGCTGCGCGGCTTCCTGGCCGGCGGGAGCGGGCACGGCGCCTTCGCTGCCGAGCAGGAAGAGCGTGCGCCGGCCGTCCTCGCCCTCGGCGCTGCCCGCGGCGATCCAGCCTCGGTCGAGCTCGGCCAGGGCCGAGACCTCGGCCCGCGGCGGCAGCTCCAGGCGCAGCGAGCGGCCGCCCGGCATCTCCAGCCGGGCCTGATCCGCCACGGCATGCAGCACCAGCCCTCCGGATTGCAGGGGATCGGTCTGGGCGTGGACCGAACCTGCGAGGAGGGTCAGGAGGAGGCAGACGATGCCCTGCGGGCGCGAGAACGAGCCGCTCACGTGCGGTATCCTACCTCACCTTGGATCGAAGAGCCTTTCTCGCCGCCGCCGCCCTGGTCTTCGCATGTCGCGGAGACGACAAGCCCTTACCGCCGAAATCGCCGGCCCACCAGGGGCCGATCGTGCTCATCACGATCGATGCGCTGCGCGCCGACGTCCTCGGCCCGAAGCTCACGCCGAACCTGCACAGGCTCGCGGCGGAATCCACCTGGTCGGGGCGAGGGGTATCGCCGTCGAGCTGGACCGTGCCCTCGATGGCGTCGCTCTTCACCGGCCTGCAGCCGTGGAGCGTGCAGAGCTGGTCGAGCGACCGTGCCGTGCTGCGCGACGACCTGGTCACGCTGCCCGAGGCGCTCAAGGCCAAGGGCTACCGCACCGCGGGCTTCCGCTCCAACCACTGGCGGGAAAGGCCGTACGGCTACGCGCAGGGGTTCGACGACTTCCGCTACCTGGCCCAGGGCAAGCGCGCCGAAAACCACCTGGAGAAGCTGGGCGCGGGCCGCGAGCTCGTCTGGATCCACATCCTCCAGCCGCACGCGCCCTATGTGCGGCGGGCGTACCTGGAGGACCACCTGACCGGCGCGCCCCCCGGCCTGCCGAACAAGGTCCGGCCCGCCGACCTGGAGCCCTACTACGATCCGGACGTGCCGCTGCAGCCCGAGAAGGAGAGGGTCTTCCGGGCCATGTACGAGCTCAACGCCGCCTATGCCGACGACCTCCTCGGCAGGATGGTCGCGGCGCTGCGCCGGAGCGGCCAGTGGGACCGCACGCTCCTCGTGGTCACCTCGGACCATGGCGAGGAGTTCGGCGAGATGGAGCAGATCGCCCATGGCGGCAACCTCGGGCGCCAGCTCGTGGAGGTGCCGCTGATGATCAAGCTGCCGGCAGGGTTCGGTCCTAAGCTGGCGCTCTCGGCGAAGCAGCGGCCCGCGACCGCCCGGGTGCGCGCCACCCTCCTCGAAGCCGCGGGCTGGGAGCCGGAGGAGGGGACGGCGCCCAGCCTCTTCCGCGAGACGAAGGAGCCCGGCGTGCTGTCGGAGCTCTACGCGGGCAATGGCGTCAACCGTTTTTCCTACGTGGAAGGCGACCTCCAGCTCCTCTGGGAGAGCCGTTTCTCGCCGCCCGAGCCCGAGTACTACCGCGCCCGCACCGAGGGGATCGTGGGCAAGCTGGATCGTCCGCTCGCGGAGCCGGCCAAGGTCATCTTCGCCCGGCTGGAGCAGGCCTTCGCCCGCACCATGCCTCTCTCCGGCCTGGAGGGCGAGAAGCCGAAGCTCGCGCTCTGGCGCTGGACGGAGCGGGGGAGCGAGCGGGTCGACGATCCCGCCGAGACCGAGCGGATGGCCCGCCGGCTCCGGAGCGCCTGGATCGCCGCGAACGGCAAGGAGAAGGTGCCGGGCAAGAACACCGGGAAAAAGCCCGTGCTCACCCCCGAGCAGGAGGCGGAGATGAGGGCGCTCGGGTACCTGTAATGTGGGTCAACAGGGTCGGCCTTCTGCTCGCCGGGTTGCTGCTCGCCTGCGGAGGCGCTGGTGGGGGAAAACAGCGACACCCGGGTCCGATCGTCCTGATCACCATCGACACCCTGCGGGCCGACCATGTCGGCGCCCTCGGCGGTCTGCCGAAGCTCACCCCGCACCTCGACCGTCTCGCCGCCGAAGCCACCTGGGCGGGCCGCGCCATCTCGCCGTCGAGCTGGACGGTCCCATCCATGAGCTCGCTCTTCACCGGCTTCCAGCCCGCCACCACGCAGACCTGGTCGTTCGACTGCGCCGTGATCCCGAGGAAGCTGCCCCTGCTGCCCGAGGTGCTGAGGTCGCGGGGCTATCGCACGGCCGGCTACCGGGCCAATCCCTGGACCATGGCGCGCTACGGCTACAGCCGGGGCTTCGACCATTTCGACAACCTGGGCGACGGCTCGGACGCCGAGGCCCGCCTGGCGAGGCTCGACGGCGGCCCCGACTTCGTCTGGGTGCACATGCTGCCCCCGCACTCGCCCTACGTACGCCGGCCGCACCTGGAGGACCGCGTCCGAGTCCCCGGTCTCCCGCTCCGGGTGCGGCACGCCGATCTGGAGCCGTACTACGACCCCTCCGTGCCGCTGTCTCCGGAGCTGGAGCGCGTCTTCCGCGCCATGTACGCGCTCAACGTGGCCTGGGCCGACGAGAAGCTAGGCCGCCTGCTCGACGCGCTGAGGAGGAGCGGCCAGTGGGACCGCGTTTTCCTCGTGGTCACCTCGGACCATGGCGAGGAGTTCCGGGAGTACGGCCAGATCGCCCACGGCGGCAACCTCGGCCGCCACCAGATCGAGGTTCCGCTGGTGATCAAGCTTCCCGCGGGTTTCGGGCGGAAGCTGGAGACACGCGGTCCCGTGGCCACGATCCGCGTGCGCAACACGCTGATCGAGGCCGCGGGAGGCGAGCCCGGCCCCGGCACCGCGCCCAGCCTGTTCCGGCCGTGGGAAGGCGGTGTGCTCTCCGAGCTCTACCTGGACAACGGGATCAACCATTTCTCTTATGTAGAGGCGGACCGGCAGCTCCTCTGGGAGGCCCACTTCGCGAAGCCCGAGCCCGAGTACTACCGGGCGCACCTGCTGACGACCCTGGGTGTCCCGGACCCGTCTCTTGCCCTTTTCCGCCGTCTGGAAGAGGCCGTCTCCCGGGTGCCCCCGCTGACCGGCCTGCCCGGCGATCCCCCCAGGCTCACGCTCTGGCGCTGGACCGCCGACGGCAGCGAGCGCATCGACGATCCCCGGCAGGTTTCGGAGATGGCCCGCCGCCTCAAGCGGGCCTGGACCGCCGCGAACGGCCCCGAGAGGCCGTTCGGCCGCCGGCCCTCCCTGGAGCCGATCACCAAACAGGAAGAGCAGGAGCTGCGGAGCCTGGGGTACATCCACTAGCGACGGGCGCGAGCCTTCCAACCCGCGAGTCGAGCCGCAAAGATACCTGCGCTAGCCAGGCAGTTTGCGTACGATGTCAGAGCGTTCGTCTCCCCTGGATCAACTGAACGACCAGCACCACCGCGGCGATCACGAGAAGAAGATGGATCAGCCCGCCGGCGACATGGAATACCAGAAAGCCGAGCGCCCACAGCACCAGCAGTACCACGAGTATCGTCCAAAGCATGGTTCTTTCCCTCCCTTTCCGTTGTTTGCCTGCCCTATGGAGGATGGATGGCTGCAAATGCCGGACCAGAGGCGATCGCGAACGGTTAGGGCGGGCGCTGGCAGGGCGCGCTTGCGGTTGCCCCGCAACTTTTCCAGGTCGCCCCGCGTACGAGTCCGGCAAGGGATTGTGTTCCTGCGGTCCAGGGCCAGCACTGCAATGGAGACGAATCCATGACGACCTCCCGCATCGTATGGCGGCTCGCATTGGCTGTTGCCGTTCTGCTGGGCGCCGGCCTCGGTTTCATCTACTGGTACGACAAGACGGGCCAGCGACCCGACCCGGGATTCAGCACCGAGGTGGCGCACCCGGCCTACACACCGGAGAGTGCTCCGCGCATCGCGTTCGATGTGGCGCATGACAATTGGCACACTCCGGCCGGCCGCTACCGGCCGTTGGCCGACCTGTTGCGCCATGACGGCTACAGGGTGGCCGAGCAGGCGTCCCCCTTCAGCGCGGCTTTGCTCGAACCGGTTCGGGTCCTCGTGGTGGCGAACGCGATGGGACCCGAGGGGCACGAGGGGCGTCCGGCGTTTTCGGAAGAGGAGGAATCGGCGCTCGTCGATTGGGTCCGTCGCGGCGGCGCGCTCCTGCTCATCGCGGATCACGTCCCGTTCGGAGGCGCCGCGGAGCGGCTGGCCGGCCGCTTCGGCGTCACGATGTACCTGGCCTTCGCCCGCGACGACAAGAATCACTCCGGGTGGGACAACGAACGCCTGCTTTTCAGCCGGGCCAACCGACTGCTCACGGTGTGCCCGATCACCGAAGGGCGGACTCCCGAGGAGCGCGTCGGGACGGTCGTGACGTTCACCGGCCAATCCTTGTCCGTTCCTGCCGGGGCCACACCCATTCTCCGCCTGTCGGATGACGCATACGACTGGGAGTCGCGCTCGGTCCGCAAGCCCGCACGGGGCCATGCTCAGGGAATCGCCATGACGTTCGGAGAGGGCCGGCTCGTCTTCCTCGGCGAGGCCGGGCTGCTCTCCGCACAGGTCGATCCCGTCGGTTTCAAGATGGGCATGAATGCCGCCGGGAACGACGACAGGCAGTTCGCGTTGAATGTGTTCCATTGGCTCTCCGGTGCTCTCCGGTAGCCCTCCCCGGGTACGGGGCCGGAGCGGTCCGTCCGGCGGCCGGATCGTCCGTCCCTTCCTGGGCCCGCCACGAAACGAGCCATCGTTGGGGTAGCATCGCGGCAATGACGACACTCGGAATGATCGGCGGACTCGGCCCGGAGTCCACGATCGACTATTACCGCCGCATTCTGGAGGCTTGGGAGCGCGAGGAGCCGGGGACGGCTCCGTCGATCGTCATCGACAGTCTCGACGTGCGGCGGGCGCTGCGCCTCGTCGAGACGGACCTGCCGGCGCTCACCGAATATCTGCTGGCATCGCTGCGTCGGCTGGCGGGCGCCGGCGCGGGTTTCGCCGCGATGACCGCCAACACGCCCCACATCGTGTTCGACGAGCTCGTGGCCCGGTCACCGGTACCGCTGCTGAGCATCGTCGAGGTGTGCGCCGAGGAGGCGAGCGCGCGGGGTTTGAGGCGCCTGGCCCTCCTCGGCACGCGCTTCACCATGGAGGCGCCGTTCTACCCCGAGGTGTGCGCGCGCTACGGCATTGCCGTGGTGCCTCCCGAAGAGGCGGACCGGGCCTGGGTCCATGAAATGTATGTGGAGGAGCTCCTCCGGGGCCGGTTCCTGGACGACACGCGGCGACGGGTTCTTGCGCTCGCCGGCCGGCTCCGGGACGAGGAGGGCGTCGAGGGGATCATCCTCGGCGGGACCGAGCTGCCGTTGCTCCTGCCCGCGCCGGTCCTCGCGGACATCCCGGCGCTCGACACCACGGCGCTGCACGTGGCCGCCATTGTCAAGCGTCTCCGATTGTAGAGACGCCCCGTGGGGCGTCTCCTC
>JBJMGZ010000287.1:0-3133 GCA_045807605.1 Thermoanaerobaculia bacterium
CTAATCAACCAGGAGGAGTACGAGGCCAAGCGGCAGAAGCTGCTGGACGAGATCTAGAGCCCTTACCTCCCCGACCCTCCTCTCCCGGCCTCCCGCCCGCCGCCGGTAGAGGAGGGGGCTCCCTTTCCGTTACAATAGGCCCCTCATCAGTTTCGGTGGTGTCGATTTGAACGCGGTGAGCGCGCGCGAGCCGGGGTCCATCCTCGACGGCAAGTACGAGATCGTCCAGCGCCTCGGCAGCGGCGGCATGGGGGAGGTCTACCTGGTCCGCCACGTCCACCTGCAGGAGCTGCGGGTGGTCAAGATCCTGCGCCAGGACCTGGCGGCCGACCCATCGGCGCAGAAGCGGTTCATGCGGGAGGCGCGGCTCGCCACCCAGGTCAAGCACCCCAACGTCGCCATCCTGTACGATTTCTCGACCCTGCCGGACGGCAGCTTCTACATGGTCTGGGAGCACATCCAGGGCGAGGACGTGGGCGACTGGATCCGCCGCAACGGCCCCTTCCCCGTGCCCCTGGCGATCCGCCTCGGCATCCAGGCGCTGCGCGGGCTGGAGTCGCTCCATGCCACCGGCGTGATCCACCGCGACCTGTCGCCGGACAACCTCATGATCACCGAGGACAAGCAGGGGCAGAAGCGGATCAAGATCATCGACCTCGGCCTCGCCCGCACGCTGGAGCGCGACGCGAACCACGAGATCACCCAGGTCGGCATGTTCATGGGCAAGCTCCAGTACTGCTCGCCCGAGCAGGCGAGCCCGTCGGGCAGCGAAGGGCTCGACCGCCGCAGCGACATCTACTCCTTCGGCCTGGTGCTCTACGAGATGATCACGGGGCTGCCGCCGTTCGAGTCCGAGAGCCAGGCCGGCTTCATCTTCAAGCGCCTGTCCGAGGACCCGCTCCCCCTGATGGGCCGCAACCCGCGGATCCACGTCCCCTCCGAGCTCGACCGGGTGGTGCGCAATGCCCTGGAGCGCGACCGCGAGAAGCGCATGCCGGATGCGATCAGCTTCATCCAGGCGCTGGAGAAGGTGGAGCAGTCCCTGTCCGCGGCCGAGACGCGCGAGATCCAGATCCCTCCGGGTTTTCGTCAGGAGGGCGCAGCGGTTCCCACCCCTCCCACCCCGGGAAAAAAACAGCGCAGCACGAGCGAGCTCACCAAGACCGAGCGCGACGACCTGCTCGCGCAGATCGACCGCGCCGCCCGCCGGGTGCAGGAGACCTCGGTCGACCTGTCCCGCATCGAGTCCGCCCTGGCCGCCGGCCGGCTGGACGAGGCGCAGCAGCTCCTCGCGCAGGTCGAAGCGGCGAACCCGCGGGCGCTCGGCCTGCAGCGGCTCAAGGAGCGGATCGCCGAGGAGACCGAGGCCAGGGAGGGCGCCGAGCGCCGGCGGCGGATCTCCGAGACCGAGCAGGTGCTCGCCAACTACATCCAGCGCAGGCAGCTCCCCCTGGCCCGCCTGGCCCTGGAGACGCTCGCGGAGCTCGATCCGCAGAGCCCGAAGCGGGCCGAGCACGAGGCCGCGCTCGCCCGCCTCTCGCAGGAGCTGGAGCAGGAGAAGCGCGCCGCCGCCGCTCTCGAAGCCGGCCGCGAGGCCCTGTCGCGCAAGGACGTCCAGGCCGCCCGCCGCGAGCTCGAGGTCGTCATCCGCAACGATCCGTCGGGCAAGAAGGCCGCGTCGCTGCGCGCCGACGTCGAGGCGGCCGAGCGCGAAGCGCGCACCGGAGTGGAGCTCGACGAGCGCCGCCGCCGTTTCGACGAGATGCTCAAGGAGCACCGGGTGCGCGACGCCGAGCAGGAGCTCGAGGCGCTGTCGCAGCTCGACATCCCGCGGGTGACTCTCTCCTTCTACCGCGAGCGCCTGGACGAGATGAAGAGCCTGGTGGCGCGGGAGGAGAGGGTGTCCTTCCTGGAGATGCGCTTCCGCAAGCACCTGGAGGACCACGACTGGTTCGCCGCCCGCGAGGACGCCCAGGAGATGGAGAAGACCGTGCCGGCCAGCCCGCGCGCCGCGGAGATGTTCGGGCACGTCGAGCGCCTGGAATCCGACTACCGCAAGCAGCAGTCGCTCGAGCAGGGCGTCCGGCAGGTCGAGGACTACATCCAGAAGGGCGACGCCGCCCGGGCCGAGCTGTCCCTCAAGATCCTGCTCCAGATGGACCCCGAGAACCGCCACCGCAGGCGGCTGGAGAAGCAGGTCAGGGGCATGCGGTAGGGCCGGAAGATCGAAGGTTTGGTTGTAGGGGCGACATTCATGGCGTCCTCTGGGGGAGTTGATAGACTTCCTCTATGGCGATTCTCTCCCCCAGCGAAACCGCCGTCCCCGAGACGGCTCCGCAGGGCGCCGTCGAGCGCCGGCTGCGATATGCCTTCATGAAGCTCACCCGGGATTTCGACTCCCGGTTCGAGGCCCTGTTGCTCACCGGCCGGGTCTCCAAGTGGTACAGCGAGGTCGGCAACGAGGCCACCACGATTCCCGCGGGGCTGGCGCTGGGCGCGGGCGACGCGCTCTGCACCCTGCACCGTGACCTCGGCGCCATCCTCGCCTACTACCTCGACCCGGCCCGCACCTTTCCCGGCTTCGGCTTCGGCGAGCCCGACGGCCGCCGGCCCGATCCCGAGCCTCTGCTGCGCCGGCTCGCCTGCCAGCTTCTCGGCAAGGGGGAGGGCTTCTCGCAGGGCATGGAGCGCTCGTTCCATTACGGCTACCTGGCCCCGGAGCACGGGCTCCTGCACGTCGGCATGATCAGCCATCTCGGCGCCATGATCCCGGTGGCCGCGGGCTGCGGCTTCGCCTTCCGCCAGGATGGGAGCGACCGCGTCGCGATCAACTTCATCGGCGAGGGCGCCACCTCGACCGGCGACTTCCACGAGGGGCTCAACATGGCCGCCGTCTGGAAGCTGCCGTTCGTCCTGGTGATCGAGAACAACCGCTACGCGTTCTCGACCCCGGCCCGCCTGCAATACGCGGCGCGGAGGCTGAGCGACCGCGGCCCGGGCTACGGCATCCCGGCCGAGACCGTGGACGGCAACGACCCCGACGCCATGGCCGCGGCCCTGGAGCGCGCCGTGGCCCGCGCCCGGGCCGGCGAGGGTCCGACGCTGATCGAGGCCATGCTCGGCCGCATGCGCG
>JBJMGZ010000288.1:0-6265 GCA_045807605.1 Thermoanaerobaculia bacterium
GATCGTGTTCCTGCCGAGCCACCGCGGCCCGCTCGGCCCCCATGCGAGCGCGCGCCACCGGCAGCGCTGGGAGACGGCGCGCACGTACGTGGTGGAGCTCGAGGAGCTGTTCCTCGGCCCCGGCGCCACCTGGCCGCTGGAGCGCTGGGTCCAGGACCTGACCGGTCCGACCGAGGGCGCTCTCGAAGATGTCGGAGCGGGCCGCTGGCGGGATCGTCTCTTTCCAAAAAAGGCAGGCCGCCCGCCCGCGCACCTGCAGCAGGAGCGGCGCAAGTACCTCCTGAAAGCGGCCGGCAGGACCTGGCTGCTCAAGTTCGCCGGCCTGGGGCGCTACGGGCGGGAGAAGCTGGAGCTGGCGTCCGAGCTGGAGAAGGGGGGCTTCACGCCGCCGGTCGCCGGGCTGCGCCACGGTTTCCTGGTCAGCCCCTGGCTGGAGGAGGCCCGGCCGCTGCCGCTCGTCCCGGACGTGGACCGCGAGGCGCTGCTCGACCGGGTGGCCCGCTACATCTCGTTCCGGGCGCGGCGCCTGGCTGGAGGGTTCGGAGCTTCTCCCGGGAAGCTGCTGGAGATGGCGGTCTTCAACGTGGAGCAGGCGCTGGGCAAACCGGCCTCCGAGCCCCTCGGCGCCTGGCGCGAGCGCCTGCCGGAGCTCGCCACCCTGGCGCGGCCGGTGCTCACGGACAACCGGATGCACGCCTGGGAGTGGCTGGTGACCCCGGACGGGAAGATCTGGAAGACCGACGCCCTGGACCACCACGCCTCGAACGACCTCGTGGGAGCACAGGACCCGGCCTGGGACCTGGCCGGCGCCATCGTCGAGCTGGAGCTGCCGGGCGACGAGCAGGGCCATCTCCTGGAGCAGGTGGAGCGCTCGCGGCGGATCAAGACGCCGCCGGACCAGCTCCGGTTCTACACCCAGGCCTACCTCGCTTTTCAGATGGGGTACTACATCCTGGCGGCCCAGGCCGTGGAGGGGATGGACGCGAAGGAGGCCGAGGCCCTGCGAAAGCGGGCCGGGTGGTATGCCTCCCGTTATTCCCAGTGAGCACGGAACCCGATCACCTGCCGCAACGTCTCTCCGAAATCCCCGCGGAAGCAGACGGCCCGGTCGTCCACGAACACATGGGCGGCCGGCTTGCGGTCGGTGATCTCCGCGACCCAGCGCAGCAGCCCGTGCTCCTCCAGCCAGGCGCGGGCGTCGTCCTGCCAGCGGGTGGTGAAGACCACGACCCGGAAGCCGTGCTCGTCGAGCGACCGCAGGAACGCCTCCGCCCCGGCCACCGGCGGGTCCCAGTGCTCCGGCGTCTTCCACCCGGTGTAGGCATCCAGCACGCCGTTCAGATCCACGCACACGATCGGCCGGTCGTCGCTCATCGCCGGTGAGTGTACCCGATTGATGGCACAAGGGTTGCAGCTTTGTAGATCATGACGCGGACGGGTGTTCAGATCCAGGAGCCGACGGGGAAGCTGGGCGTGTTGCTGGTCGGCCTGGGCGCGGTCAGCACGACGGTGATCGCGGGGATCGAGGCGGTCAAGCGCGGGCTCGCCAAGCCCATCGGATCGCTGACCCAGATGGGGACGGTCCGCCTCGGCAAGCGCACGGAAAACCGCGTGCCGAAGATCGACGGGTTCGTCCCCCTGGCGCAGCTCGACGACCTGGTCTTCGGCGCCTGGGACATCTTCCCGGACAACGCCTACGAGGCGGCCCTGGAGGCCGGCGTGCTGGAGCGCGACCTCCTGGAGACGGTCCGGCCCGAGCTGGAGGCCGTCCGCCCTATGAAAGGGGTGTTCGATCCCCGTTTCGTGAAGCGCCTGCACGGCACCCACGTCAAGGAGGGCGCCTCCAAGTGGGACCTCGCGCAGCAGCTCGTCGAGGAGATCCAGCGTTTCCAGCAGGACAACGGCGTCGACCGCATGGTCATGGTCTGGTGCGGCAGCACCGAGATCCACATGCAGATCGAGGAGGAGCACCGGTCGCTGGAGCGGCTGGAGCTCGCCATGAGGAACAACGGCGTGGACATCCCGTCCAGCATGGTCTACGCCTACGCGGCCCTCTCGCTCGGCATCCCGTTCGCGAACGGCGCTCCGAACCTGACGCTCGACGTTCCTGCCCTGAGGGAGCTCGCGGAGCGCAACCGCGTTCCCGTCTGCGGTAAAGATTTCAAGACCGGGCAGACCCTGATGAAAACGATTCTCGCGCCCGGCCTCAAGGCTCGGCTCCTCGGGCTCTCGGGATGGTTCTCCACGAACATCCTGGGCAACCGCGACGGCGAGGTGCTCGACGATCCGGACAACTTCAAGACCAAGGAGCAGAGCAAGCTCTCGGTGCTGGAGCACATCCTCCAGCCGCACCTCTATCCCGACCTCTACGAAGGGTTCCACCACCAGGTGCGGATCAACTACTACCCGCCGCGGGGGGACAACAAGGAGGGGTGGGACAACCTCGACATCTTCGGCTGGCTCGGCTACCCGATGCAGATCAAGATCGACTTCCTCTGCCGGGACAGCATCCTGGCCGCGCCGCTGGTGCTCGATCTGGCGCTCTTCCTCGACCTCGCCCGGCGCGCCGGCATGCACGGCATCCAGGAGTGGCTGTCGTTCTTCTTCAAGAGCCCGATGACCCTGCCCGAGCTCTATCCCGAGCACGATCTGTTCATCCAGCTCATGAAGCTCAAGAACACGCTGCGCTACCTGCGCGGCGAGGAGCAGATCACGCACCTGGGGCTGGATTACTACCAGGCCGACTGACCCTCAGGCGTAGCGCCGGGTCATCCGCGCGCAGAAGTCGGCGAACTCCTCGACGCACCGGGGCGGGCTCGTGTGGTGGGGCTTGACCCCGCAGTGCTCGGGCGTGAAGCAGTAGGTCAGGGTGACGTCGAAATCCTCCAGCGCCTTCATCTGGCGGTCGAACCAGGCGTCGGCGTCCGGGCGGAAGCTGTCGGCCCAGGAGAGCCCGGTGCGCAGGTGGCGGATCCCCAGCTTCTTCATCCAGCGCACCGCGTCGTCGAGGCGGTGGTCCTCGAAGTGGAACCACTGGCAGATGCCGAGCTCGGGCGTGTAGTCGGCAAAATGCTTGAGGGCGAGCTTGGGGGTGCCGTCCTCCTTGATCAGGCCCATGTAGAAGTGGCGGTAGTAGGAGGAGCCCTCGGCCTCGCGGTGCCGGGTCGTGGCCGGCCAGGCCTTGGGCAGGTCGTAGAGGCTGTACCAGTGGATGCGCGGCGCCCTGCCCACGAGGAGCTCGGCGGTCCGCTTGAGGCCGAACTCCTGGACCTCCTCGGCGCCGAAGGTCGAAACCCCCACCTCCGTCACCCAGACGGGCAGGTCGGTGAGCGCCTGCACCTCGGCCAGCCGCTCCGGCCACTCGTGGATCTGCCAGTGGTTCCAGTCGAGGGGGAAGCCGTGCACCGCGATGGCGTCCACGTGGTCCAGAACGCCCTGATCCTTCATGTTCTGGACGAACTTCGGGTCGATGGGCGAGATCCCGCCCAGGACGCGGGGGAGGCCGGGCCGCTCGGCGGCGATGGCCTCGCCCGCGAGCATGGCCATGCGCGCGAAGACGGTCCATCCCTGGTCCACCTCGAAGTCCCAGTGGGACATGTTGTTCGGCTCGTTCCAGATCTTGACGGCTTCGATCAAGGTCACCTCACAGTTGCACGTTCGCGGGATTCCAGGAGCTGGATGGCTTCGCGATAGCCGTGGAGCGTGCCCACGTCCACGTACGATTCGCCGGCCCGCACTCCCAGCGCCTCGCCTCCGGCGGCCAGCCATGCGTTGACCAGGGTCCCCATGTAGACGTCGCTCTCGCCCCGCTCCCGCCACAGGGCATGGAGGCTCTCGAAGATCGCAGCCGGCATGCGGAAGGCCCCCCAGACCCAGCGGCTGGAGGCGTCCTGCCGCTTGACCTGGATTTCCAGCACCCGGCCCTGCTCGTCGGTCACCACGGCGTCGAACAGCTCCGGCTGCCGGACCGGGAAGAGGAGGAACGAGAGCCGGTTCGGGTCGAGCCGCGCGAGACCGTCCTCCGGGAACCAGACCGTGTCCGGCAGACCGATCAGGACCTCGTCGCCCGGCGCGAGGAGGGGCAGGGCGCGGAAGAGGGCGTCGCACAGCCCCTGAGCGTGCGGCTGCACCACGTAGCACACCGATGCCTTTCCAATGCTGCCGCCAAAGTACTCGATGATGTCCGATTTGCCCGGCGAGATGACGACGCAGATCTTCCCGGCGCCGGCCAGGAGCATCCGCTCGATCAGGTACTCGGACACGGCCCGCGGGCGCTCGACGCCGCCGTCGATCCGGCACCCGACCGGGAGGAGCTCCTTCGAAAAAGCCAGCGGCTGGATGCGGCTCCCCAGGCCCGCGGCCGGGACGATCCCCCAGATGCTCATGCCGCGGTATTCCTTTCCGCTCCAGGGCTCTCCACCCCGCGGGAGCCGAGCAGGTCGAGGAGCTGTCTCGCCCGGTTCTCGGCCGTGTGCTCCGCGAGCGCCCGCTCCCGGGCCGCCCGGCCGATCCGCGCGATCTCCTCGCTCGGGAGGGTCAGCGCCGCGATCGCCTCCTCGGCCGTCTCCGCGGTGAGGATCTCGCGGCCGGGCTCGAAGAAGTCCGCGAGGCCGTCCCAGTTGTCCGAGAGGCATGCCGTGCCGCACGCCGCGGCCTCGAACAGCCGGCCCGACGGGCACCATCCCATCCGCGCCATGGCCGCCCGGGTCACGTTCAAGGTCAGGGGAGAGGAGCCGTAGAACGCCGGATGGTCGGCCGGCGGCAGATGGCGGACGAACCAGACGTTCGGCCCCCATGGGAAGTCGGCCGGGTATTGCGCGCCGGCGATCACGAAGCGCTTCTCCGGCAACCGCCGGGCCGGCTCGAGGAAGAGGCGGTCGAGGGCCTCCTGGCGGTCGGCGGCGTAGGTGCCCAGGTAGGAGAGGTCGGCCTGGTAATCCGGCTTCGGTGCTCCCGGGCGGTGAGCCTCGGGATCGACGCTGCCATGGAGCGGGGCCACCCGCCGCGCTCCGAGCCGTTCGCGCAGGGCGGTGAGGGCCGAGCCGCCCGTGTAGCTGAGCACCAGGTCGAATCCGCCGAGCCCGGCGGGCGGCAGGTACGGCACCTCCTGGCCGGCCTCCAGCCTCTCCAGGGTGACCGGCGTGTCCAGGTCGTAGAACACCGAAGTGCCGCTGGAAAGGACCAGGCCGCTCGCCTCGACGCCGTCCGGGCAGTAGGAGGTGACCATGGCCATGTCGGCGTCCGCGACTTCCCGTTGCGCGCGGGGGAGGACGTCGGTCCATTCCGGGTAGAGCACCACGTCGGTGCCGGGCAGCTCGCGCAGGTCGCGGTGGAAGGCGTAGTAGGGGACGTCCTTCTCGAAGAAGACGATGCGGTGGCCCATGCGGGCGAGCGCCCGGCAGAGCCCTCGCCAGAGGGTGGCGTGCCCGTTGCCCCAGGAGGAGCTCACGGTGAGGCCGAAGACGACCAGCTTCATGCGAGCATCTCCGCCACGTCCGGCCGCAGGCGCACCCCGTCGAGCCGGCGCCGCGCCGCGGGACGGAGCCGCGCCAGGGTCCACGCGATCTTTCTCCGCGCGGGCTCGGGGCCGAAGTAATCGACGTACCCGGGGCTGTTCAGGGAGAAGAAGGAGAGCGCGTCCGCGTCGTTGAGCAGCGCGATCTCCGCCGCCTCGGGGTCTCCCTCCCGCGCCGGCCGCTCGTGCTCCGCGATCAGCCGGCTCACCCGCTCCCGGGCCGCCTCGTCGACTCCGGCCCGGGCGAGCGCCTCGCCGGCCATCCAGGCGCTCCGCAGAGCATGGTCGTCCTTGAATGCCTGGTAGTCGGCGGCGTGCTGCTCGATCCGCCGGTCCGCCTCCGAGACCAGGCGCTCGACGTCGTGGAAGAGGGCCGCGAGCTGCACCGCGAGCCCCGCCTCCGGGTCCAGCCGGAGCGCCCACTGCCAGGCGTCCAGGGCGTGGTCGTAGTCGGCGCGCACCAGGGGCTTCGAGAGGCCGTGCATCGCCTGGTGCTCCGCGAGAGCCCGGTCGAAGAGCCCGCCCCGGGACGCCGCGTTGCGCCGGTCCATCAGACGCTGGCAGCGGGTGAGGACCTCGCACGCGAAGCTCACCAGCCGGTCCTCCGTCCCCAAGAGGAGAATGGCGAAGGGGCCCGCCGTCCGCTCCGCCAGCTCGTCGAGGAGCGTATCCAGCTCCCAGAAGTTGAAAAAATGGGATTCCCACTCCGCAATCGAGAGAGGAGGCAGTGAGGGGATCCCCTCTTCTTCG
>JBJMGZ010000289.1:0-4061 GCA_045807605.1 Thermoanaerobaculia bacterium
CCGGAATCCATGAAGCTCCATACAGCTCCCAGCCATTCGCATTGCTGCCGAAGGTAGCAAGAAAAGCCTCGTTGCTTCCCGGAGCGTTGAAGTCATAGACCCTGGTATCGAAGCATTGTACGTTCGTATCTCCGGGGTCAACACGAAAGCTTTCATAGATTGAACGTTTGACAACATAGATGTTGTCGATCCTCTGGTCAGGTACGTCATCCGCAGTGATGGTGATCCGCGCAGAGCTATCTTCGGCTTGGAAGACGAGCCGTTGCTCCCCTTCGATCAGGCACCAGGCGTCCGGATCATTCGGAATGTCGCGGACTCGGGACGGCCATCGCAGCTTGTCGGCATTTGCCGGCTCGGGCAGCAGGGCGATCACGAAGGCGATGATGCAGGTCCATGGAATCTTCCTGGCCATAAGGCCTCCCTTGAGCAGGAGCGGGTTTTAGCGCGTCTCTCGACACATCCTTGTCTTTCGCCGAGTCCCCCCCGGATCTGACAAAGGTCTCCGGGACATGCGAGGAGGCCGAGGACAGGAGCGAAGCGTTTCATGGCGATGAAGCCTCCTGCCTGAGTAGAACGAACGTCGGCCCTCAAATCCCTCCCGGAATGCGCGCGGGCTCATATAATCCCCGGCATGGACGCGGTGGCGATCGAGCGGCGGCTGCGGAAGCGGGAGCGGCTCGCTTCCGAATGACCCCTCTCGTCGAGCTTCGCCACCTCACCAAGGCTTACGAGGAGGGGGACCGCCGGCGCACGGTGCTGCGGGAGGCGAGCGTGGCCATCGGGCGCGGGGAGATGGCGGTGCTCGTGGGGCGGAGCGGATCGGGCAAGTCGACCGTGCTCAACCTGATGTCGGGGATCGACCTGCCCGACTCGGGCGAGGTGGTCATCGACGGCGTCTCCCTCTCCACCCTTCCGGAACGCGAGCGGACGCTCTTCCGGCGCGACCGCATCGGGTTCGTGTTCCAGTTCTTCAACCTGATCGCCACGCTCACCGTCGAGGAGAACCTCCTCCTCCCCCTGGAGCTCAAAGGAAGGGTGCGGCCGGAGCAGCGGCGGGCGGCGCTCGGGCTCCTGGAGGAGGTCGGCCTCGCCGACCGCGCCGGGAGCTTCCCGGACCGGCTCTCCGGCGGCGAGCAGCAGCGGGTCGCGGTGGCGCGGGCGCTCGCCCATGACCCGCTCCTCGTGCTCGCGGACGAGCCCACGGGCAATCTCGATCTCGAAACCGGCCTCCAGGTGCTCGAGATCCTCGACCGGCTCACGCGGCGGGCCGGCAAGACCATGGTCATGGTGACCCACGGCCGCGAGGTGATCGGGCTCGCCGACCGGGTCTTCCGCATGGAGGATTGCCGGCTGGTCGAGGACGCATGATCTCTCCGCTCCTGCGCTCCAGCATCCGCCACCTGCTCCGCCATCCCTGGCAGTTCGGGCTGGCCGTGCTCGGAGTAGCCCTGGGGGTCGCGGTGATCGTGTCGATCGATCTCGCGAACGCCAGCGCCACGCGCGCGTTCGGCCTGTCGAGCGAAGCGGTCACCGGCCGCGCCACGCACCAGGTGATCGGCGGACCCGAGGGGCTCACGGACGAGGCGTTCCGCCGGCTGGTCCTGGAGACCGGCATCGCGGCAGCGCCGGTGGTCGAGGGCTACGTGTTCGTCCCCGGTCATTCCGGCGAGCCCGGACGCATGCTCCACCTGCTGGGGATCGATCCGTTCTCGGAGCGCCCGTTCCGCCCCTACCTGAGCGGCGGCACCGGAGGGAGCCGGGAGGGCGGCACGATCGATCTCGCTCCCCTGCTCACCCGGCCGGCCGCCGGGGTGCTGTCCGCCACGACCGCCCGGGAGATGGGAGTGCGGACGGGCAGCTCGTTCTCCGTCCGCGTCGGCGGCCAGGTGCGGACGATCGAGCTGGTCGGCGTGCTGGAGCCCGCGGACGAGAGCACCCGGAGCGCTTTGAGCGACCTCCTGGTGATGGACATCGCCGCGGCCCAGGAGGTGCTCGGACGGATCGGCCGGATCGACCGCATCGACCTGATCGCCTCTGAAAGTCAGCTCGGCCGGACGCGGGCGGTGCTCCCCGCCGGCGCGCAGATCCTCCGCTCCAGCGCGCGGACGGAGACGACAGAAGAGATGACCAGGGCGTTCCGGCTCAACCTGACCGCGCTGTCTCTGCTGGCCCTGGTGTGCGGGGTCTTCCTCATCTACAACACCATGGTCTTCTCCGTGGTGCAGCGCCGGACGCTGATCGGCACACTGCGGGCGCTCGGGGTGACACGCGGCCAGGTGTTCGCCCTGGTGCTGGGCGAGGCCGCGGTCGTGGCCCTGGCCGGGACGGCCGCGGGTCTGGGCGCGGGCGTGCTCCTCGCCCGCGAGCTGGTGCGCCTCGTCACGCAGACGATCAACGACCTCTACTTCGTCGTCTCGGTGCGCGAGCTGGCCGTGCCGGCCGCGTTGCTGGTCAAGGCGGGCGTGATCGGGATCGGGGCGACTCTGGCCGCGGCGCTCGCTCCGGCCATCGAGGCGACCCGGGCGGCGCCGCGGGCCGCGCAGATCCGTTCGGCCCTGGAGGCGCGCCTGCGCCGCGTGCTGCCGCGGGTGACGCTGGCCGGCGCGGCGCTGCTCGCGATTGGGGCCGGGCTGCTCGCCTTTCCGGGGCTGGTGGTGAGCTTCGCCGGGCTGTTCGCGGTGATCCTCGGATCGGCGCTGCTCACCCCGGGGGCCACGGTCTTCTTCATGAACCTGCTCCGGCCGGTCATGGGGGCGCTGTTCGGCATCCTGGGCCGGATGGCGGCGGGAGGCGTGGTGGCGTCGCTCTCGCGCACCGCCGTGGCCATCGCGGCCCTGGTGATCGCGGTGTCGGCGACGATCGGCATCGGGGTGATGATCGACAGCTTCCGCGGGACGGTGGTGCGCTGGCTGGAGTCCACGCTGCGCTCGGATGTCTATCTCGGCATACCGGGCCGCGCGGGCGGGTTCAGCGGCGGGGATCTCGATCCCGAGGTGGCCCTGCGCGCCGCGCGGTTGCCGGGAGTCGAGCGGGTCAACCTGCTGCGCCGGACCGAGGTGCCCTCCTCCGGAGGTCCGGTGCGGATGGTGGTCCTGGGCACCGAGTTCGAAGGCCTCTCCGGCTACGAGCTGAAGGAAGGGCGGCCCGGGGAGGCGTGGCCGGCGTTCCAGGAGCGGGACGCCGTCGTGGTTTCCGAGCCCTTCGCCCACCGGCACGGGGTGGGCGTGGGGGACGTCCTCCGCCTGCGCACTTCCAGGGGAGAGCGGGAGTTCTCCATCGCCGGGGTCTACTACGACTACGCATCGGACATCGGGCTCGTGCTGATGAGCCGGAGGACCTATCTCCGCCACTGGCGGGACCTGCCGTTGACCGGGTTCTCGGTGGATCTCCAGCCGGGCGCGGACCTGGAGGCTACGATCCGCCGGTTGCGCTCGGTCGTGGGGAGCGCGGGATTGTCGATCCGGTCGAACCAGGCGCTCAAGCGGGGCTCGATGGCGATCTTCGACCGCACCTTCCGGATCACGAGCGTGCTGCGCCTAGTCTCGGGCCTGGTGGCGTTCATCGGCGTGCTCTCGGCGCTGATGGCGCTGCAGCTCGAACGGTCGCGGGAGCTGGGAGTGCTGCGCGCGAACGGCCTCACGCCGGGTCAGGTTTGGCACCTGGTCACGTCGCAGACCGGGCTCATGGGCCTGGCCGCGGGCCTGCTCTCGATCCCCGTGGGACTGGCGCTCGCGGCGATCATGATCTTCGTGATCAATCGCAGGTCGTTCGGATGGACGATCCGGATGGAGGTCGATCCGATGATCCTGCTGGGAGCGATGGCGCTGGCCCTGGGAGCGGCTCTGCTCGCCGGGATCTATCCGGCCTGGAAGATGGCGAGAACCTCGCCGGCCTTGGCTTTGCGGGAGGAGTGATGCGCGGGTCCCTGGTGTCCTTGATGTCCCTGGTGTCCTTGATGTCCTTCGCCTGCCGCGAGCCCGAGCATCTCCCGCAAGCCACTCTCTCGGTAGCCGGGGCCCTGAGCGGCCAAAACACCGCGGGCTATGCCCGCGCGATCGAGC
>JBJMGZ010000290.1:0-3270 GCA_045807605.1 Thermoanaerobaculia bacterium
GACGAGGGAGGTCTGGACCTCGCAGGCCATGACCTGCCCCTCGACCGGGCTCTTCGGCGAGAGCCGCGCCGTGACCTTGTTGGGCGGGCGGTTCTTCACCTGTCTGGCGGTATTGACCACGGTGAACGGCGCGTCGACGGAGACGCCGCCGTCGATCTCGGCCCGCAGGCGCCACTTCCCCGGGGCATCCAGATCGACGTCGAGCCAGAACAACCCCAGGGCGAGAGGGACCCGGCCGGGGTTTCCGAACGCGCCCGAGATCTCCGCGGCCACCTTGCCGCGGGGGCTCAGCACCGAGACGCGATAGGTGGCTCTCGTGGGCAGATTGCGCAGGTCCAGCCGCGCGCTGAACGTCTGCATTCCCTTGACGAACGTTCCCGTGCGGGCCGCTTCGTCGAGGAGGAAGGTGTCGATGTCCGGGATCGACAGCCGGCCCGGCGTCAGCAGGAAGTCGGCCACATAGAAGTCGCGCGCGACCGGCGGCTGGGACGCCCAGAGGCTCTCTCCCGAGTGGCACGGGCCGGCGGACGGCTCGAGCCAGCCGCCGTTCTTGCGCGTCTCGAAATGGAGGTGCGGCCAGTTGCTGAGGCCGCTGCTGCCGGTCAAGCCGAGCTGGGTCCCGGCGGTCACCGGCTGCCCGGGCGCCACCGCCACGCTGCCCAGCTTGAAGTGGAAGTACCAGGCCGTGTAGCCGCCGCCATGATCGACGATCACGTAGTTGGCCGGCGCGCCGGCGCGCCAGACCGTGTTCATGTCCGGCTCGCCGTCGTGAGCATCCACGACCACGCCGTCGCGCACGGCGAAGACCGGCACGCCGATGGCCTGCTCGCGAAAGGTGCGGATCACGGAGTCGTGGCCCTGGTGGCCGTCGTAGGTGTAATCGGAGCAGTCCCAGTCCCGGATCAGGACAGGGAGCGGATCCTGGTCGGTGAAGTTGGTGACGAACAGGTCCTTGCCGAGGAAGCCGGCCTGGGGAAAGAACGGATAGAGGAACGGGGTGTCGGCTGGCTCCGCCCGTGCCGCGGCCGCCGCCTGCCGTTTCTCATGGGCGGCGACGGCCGCCTCGATGCGCGCGATCTGGGCCGGGGAGATCGAGTCCTCGGGCCGTGGAAGCTCCACCAGCTCGGCAGTCCCTCCGGCCGGAGCGTCCGGGCCGGCGACGGCCGCCGCGGGAAGGACCAGCAAGGCGGCCAGCAGCAAGGTTTTGCCCGGGGAGTGCATCGGTTCCTCCTTGAGTCCGCGCACAATTATAACAAGTCGTCTTCAGGGAGCCGGCGGACCGCCACGCGATGGTTAGCGCACCGGCGCCAGCCGCGCCGTGAAGTGGCGCAGGTGCTGGGGCTCTTCCACGATGCGGAGACCGCGGAGCTTGTGGCGGCGGTCGGCCACGAGCTCGGCCACTTCGATCAGGTAGTCGATGTGGCTCTGGGTGTAGACCCGGCGCGGAATGGCGAGGCGCAGGAGCTCCAGCGGCGCGAGGCGCTCGGCGCCCGTGCGCGGGTCCTTGCCGCCGAACATGAGCGTGCCGATCTCCACGCCGCGCACGCCGCCATCCTCGAAGAAGGCGCAGGCCAGGGCCTGCCCCGGCAGCTCCCGCACCGGGATGTGGGGGAGGAACGCCCCCGCGTCGATGTAGATCGCGTGACCTCCCGGCGGGAGCACGATCGGCATGCCCACGGCCATCAGGCCCTCCCCCAGGTAGCGGGTGGAGGCGGCGCGGTAGCGCAGGTAGTCCTCGTTGACCACCTCGGAGAGGCCGACGGCGATCGCTTCGAGATCCCGGCCGGCCAGGCCGCCGTAAGTGGGGAAGCCCTCGGTCAGGATGAGCAGCTCCTCTTCCTGGCGGGCCAGGCGGTCGTCGTTCGCCCCCAGGAAGCCGCCGATGTTGGCCAGGCCGTCCTTCTTGGCGCTGAAGGTGGCGCCGTCGGCGAGCGCGAAGACCTCGCGGGCGATCGACTCGACGCTGCGCTCCGCGTAGCCCTCCTCCCGGGTCTTGATGAACCAGGCGTTCTCGGCGAAGCGGCAGGCGTCGAGGAAGAACGGGATGCCGTGGCTCTTGCAGATCGCGCTCGCGGCCTTGAGGTTCGCCATGGAGGCCGGCTGCCCGCCGCCGGAGTTGTTGGTGATCGTCACCATGGCGCAGGCCACCCGGCTCCCCTCGTCGCGGAGCAGCCGCTCCAGTGCTTCGAGGTCGATGTTGCCCTTGAACGGGCTCTCGTCCGCGGGCCGGCGCGCTTCCGGCACCGGGATGTCCACGGCGGTTCCACCCAGCGCCTCGACGTTGGCGCGCGTGGTATCGAAGTGCGTGTTGTTGAGCACGATCTTCCCGGCCACGCCCAGGCATGAGAAGAGGATGCGCTCGGCCGCGCGCCCCTGGTGGGTGGGGACGATGTGGCGGAACCCGGTCAGCTCGCGCACCCGCGCCTCGAAGCGGAACCAGGAGCGGCTGCCGGCGTAGGACTCGTCCCCGCGCTGCAGGGCGGCCCACTGCTCGGCCGACATGGCGCCGGTGCCGGAGTCGGTGAGCAGGTCGATGAGGATGTCGTCGGCGGGGATGCGGAAGAGGTTCCAGTCGGCTTTTTGAAGGATCGCCACGCGCTCCTCGCGGGTGGTCATCCGCAGCGGCTCGACCGTCTTGATGCGGAAGGGCTCGATGATGGTTTTCACGGAGGCGAGCGTATGACGGAAGTGGGCGAGCTTCTCCAGAGGGAACGGCTCCGGACCCGGGGAGGACGACTCGGAGCGCCACCCGGACGACCGTGGACGCGGCGGAGGTGGCTCGGACTGCGCGCTGGACACCTCGTGCCTCGGGGCGGACGGTCCGGACGGTGGTACGGACGGCTCGAACCGTCGTCCAGACCGTTCGTACCGCAGTACGAACCGTTCACCCTGCGGTACGAGTCGCTCACCCTGCCGTACGGACGGCTCCCCCCGCGGTACGGACGGTTCCAGCGCTTGTACGGACGGTTCGTACCCGCGTACGGACGGCTGGGGCAGCGGTACGGACGGTTCCCCTTTTCGTACGGACGGTTTCCCCCGAGGTGCGAACGGTTGGCACGCTGGTACGGACGATTCCCCCTGCGGTACGAACGGTTGGTACCGCTGTACGAACGGCTGAGACGGCGCTACGGACGACTCGGACCGTTGTACGGACAGCTCCGGCCACTGTACGGACGGCTCCGACCGCGGCCTGAACGGTTCGCCCCTCGCCCCGAACGGTCCGTACCTCGCCCCGAACTGTCCGCACCGCCTCCCGAGCCGTCCGTACCG
>JBJMGZ010000291.1:0-5569 GCA_045807605.1 Thermoanaerobaculia bacterium
GACTCCGCCGAGCTGCTGCTGCGCCTGCGCTGGCTCGCCATCCTCTCCGGCCGCGTCGACGCCTCCCTGGCGGTGACCGGCGGCGTCCACACCTCCCTGGACGCCGTCAAGGCGATCATGGCCGGGGCCGACGCCATCCAGGTCGTCTCCGCCCTCCTGCGCCACGGCCCCGAGCATCTGACCACCCTGCGCCGCGATCTGGCCCTCTGGCTCGAGGAGCACGAATACGACTCGCTCGAGCAGATGAAGGGGAGCATGAACCTCGAGCGCTGCCCCAATCCCGCCGCCCACGAGCGCGCGAACTACATGACGATCCTGCAGAGCTGGTGGGGGTAGGCGGGAACGATCTCAACGCGGCGAGGAGGTAGGGATGGACTTTTCGACCCCCTGGTCAGGATTGGGGGGAGAGCTCCGCGAAGGGGTTCAAAATCCTCAGGCCGTCTATGCCGATGAAGTCGTCGACGTTCCGGGTGACCAAAGTCAGGTCGTGCAGGAGGGCAGTGCCCGCCACCAGGGAGTCGCCCAGCTTGATCTTCTTCGCTTGGCGGAGCCGAACCGCTTCGTCGAGGACTGGCTGAGAAAGAGGGAGGATCCGAGCTTCAGCGAAGAAAGCCGCGAAATATCGACGCTCCACTTCAGTGAGACGGTGATACCCGAGAACCTCGACGTAGCTCACGGCGGACACCGCCGGCGCTTTCTCGGCAATGAGCCGCCGGAGAAACTCGTTCTCGGGCTGCGCAGAGTAGATGATGATGTTGCTGTCGAGGAGCATCAGGATTAGCGGCCCGGAAGAGTCCCTTCCTCCCGCGTATCCCGTTCCCAGTCAGCGGCCTCCCCGAAGCTCCTGGGTCCTCCGGCCGCTGCGAGCCGCTCCAGGGCGGCGGCCATCGCGGCACCTCGTGCCTGGGCGACTGCGGGGGAATCCGTAGTGTCCAGAATCGTCACGGCAACCTCGATGGCGCGGTCAGGCGAGAGATCTTTCGGCTCCTCATCACGCCATTCCAGGTGATTCCCATGGAGGACGGCTCGGTAGGCGGCACGCATCGCTGTATGGTACCTCTAATCCATGCCGGAGAGGCGGCCTCTCAGTCCGGAAAGCAGTAGCACCGCTGCCGGGCCGCGGCGAGCAGGCCGGCGCGGAAGTCGGGGTGGGCGATGCCGGTCAGCGCCTCGGCGCGCTGGCGGATGTTCTTGCCCCAGAGGTCGGCGACGCCGTATTCGGTGACCACGTAGTGGATGTCGCCGCGGCTGGTCACCACTCCCGTCCCCTCTTCGAAAACGGCCTGGATGCGGCTGACCGTCCCCTGCCGGGCGGTGGCCGGCAGCGCGATGATCGGTTTGCCCCCCAGGCTGCGCGCCGCGCCGCGGATGAAGTCGACCTGGCCGCCGATGCCGGAGAAGAAGCGGCCGCGCACCGTGTCGGCGGCCACCTGCCCCGTGAGGTCGACGGCGAGCGCCGAGTTGATCGCCACCATCCGCTCGTGCCGCGAGATCAGGAACGGATCGTTGGTGAAGCCGCTCGCCCGCATCTCGATCTGCGGATTGTCGTGCACCCACTCGTAGAGCCGGCGCGTGCCCATCACGAAGGAGGTGACGATCTTGCCCGGCAGCACGGTCTTGCGCCGGCCGTTGACGATGCCCGCCTCGGCGAGCTCCATCACGCCGTCGGAGAGCATCTCGGTGTGGATCCCGAGGTCGCGCCGGTCGGTGAGGGCGGCGAGGGTGGCGTCGGGGATCCTGCCGATCCCCATCTGCAGCGTGGCGCCGTCGGGGATCAGCGAGGCGACGTTGCGGCCGATCTCGCGGCAGACCTCGTCGAGCGGCTCCCGCGCCCGCTCGGGCAGCGGCACGTCCACCGGCACGAGCTGCGCGATGCGGTCGACGTGGAGGAAGGAGTCGCCGAGGGTGCGCGGCATGTTGGGGTTGACCTCGGCGAGGATCAGGTCGGCGGTATCTACCGCGGCGCGTACGACGTCGACCGACACGCCGAGGCTGACGAAGCCGAGGCGGTCGGGCGGGCTCACCTGGATCAGGGCGACGTCGATGTGCACGCGCCCCGAGGTGATGAGCTGCGGGATCTCCGAGAGGAAGACCGGCATGAAGTCGGCCCGCCCCTCCTGCACCGCCTGCCGGACGTTGGCGCCGATGAAGAACGCGGTGTGGCGGAAGCGCGCCTCCAGCCCTGGCTGCACGTAGGGGGCCGAGCCCAGGGTCATCAGGTGCACGACCTCATTGCCCGCCAGGTGCGTGCCGTGCGTCACCATCGCCTCGACGAGGCCGCCCGGCTCCGCGGCGCCCGAGCCGATGAGGATGCGCTTGCGGGCCGGGATCAGCCGTACGGCCTGCTCGGCGCTGGCGAGCTTGGCGGCGTAGCGCTCCTGCCAGTCGGTCACGCCGCCGCCTGCCGGGCCGTTTCGGTCGCCGCCGCCGTTGCTGCCGTCGCCGCCGGCATCCGCGCCTGACGCTTGGCGAAGCGCCGCGCGAACACCCGGGCCATGGCCTTGAGCTTCAGCGTCCGCAGCGGGTAGCGCCGCGGGCTCAAGCTCCGGCACTCCTCGGGGAGGAGCACCAGGCTGACGTGGACGTTGGGCGCGCAGCCGATCGGCAGGCCGCGCTCCATGCAGGCCTCGTAGAGACGGCGGAAGACGGGGACGAGATCCTCGGTCCGCGGCGGCTCGGCCTCCCCGAGGTCGGTGCCGGTCAGGGGGCGGAAGACGCAGACGGTGGGGATCGCGCCCACCGAGGTGATCCAGTCGATGGCCCGGATCGACGACTCCGGCGGCTCGAGCCCGGCGATGATCTCGCCGTTGGTCACCCACGGCTCGTGCCGCGGCCCCTGCTTGCCCAGCGCGGCGCAGTAGCGGATCGCCTCCAGGTAGTGGTCCAGCCCGTACTCGTCGTGCTTGCCGGGGCAGATCTCCTGGAAGAGCGCGCGATCGAAGATCTCGAAGCAGAACGAGACCCGGTTGACCCCCATCTCGCGCAGAGCGTCGTAGCGCCGCAGATCCCGGTGCGGAGGGGTCTGGACGCCGATCAGCAGCCCCATCTCGCGCTTGATCCGCGCGATGTAGGGGGCGAGCAGGTCGAGATAGGTGTCGCCTTCGTAGTGGCCGGTGTTGAAATCGACGTAGGTGATCCCCGACTCGTCGCGGGCGGCGCGGACGACCTCCATCACCTCGTCGACCGACTTCTCGTTCGCGTCGTCGATGCCGAGGTTCAGGCCCACCGAGCAGAACTTGCAGTTGACTTTGGCCGGCTTCGCCGTCCAGTACTCGCAGACCTTGGCCTGGTAGATCCCCAGGTAGGTCCCCTGGAGAGTGCCGATCTGCGTCATGACCTTGTCCGTGCTCGTCCTGCGGTCGTACCAGCCGGGCCGCGGCGAGAGCTCGACGGTAGTGACGTCCTGGCCCTTCCAGCGCAGCAAATATTGGCTGTCCAAGCGGCCCCTTGAGCGGTGCAGGGTGTAGGGCGAGCGGGCGACGAAATGCTCGGTCGCCGGCGCGTTGGTCCACAGATTGCCCGGCAGGATCATCTCCAGGCCGCTCCCCAGGCCGGCGCGGGTGCGCAGGATCTTGCGCCCGCCGTCCTCCTCCACGTGGCAGGAGTCGTCCAGGCGGACGCCCTTGCAATACAGGTCCAGTTTCAGAAGGGCGGGGTTCCCGCGCAGCTCGGCGATGGTGATCATGAGCGCAGGCTAGCGGGACGGCCGCGGTAGTGTCGCCACCCGCGCGGGCGGGCGGCAGGTCACTTTCGGGGTAGGCGGCGCAGGCGCCGCCCGATGGCGGGGCGCCAGGCCCCCAGGATCAGGCGGGCCAGCAGCAAGGTCGGCGCGAGCCGGTCCGGCCGGATGTCGGTCACCGGATGCGCCTCGCCCAGCAGCACCTCGCGGGCGCGCAGGCGGCCGAGCTCGATGGCCTGGACGAGCACCGGCCAGCGGCGCTCCAGGAATGGCGTGGGGAGGCGGTGGCGCGGCCGGATCATGATCAGCCGGTCCCGGTATCCGGGAGGGACCTCGTGCTCGACCTCGCGCGGGTTGCGGTAGGGCAGGCCCTCGCTCTCCCCCTTCATCGTCACCAGCACGACCGCGTCGCAGCCCTCCTCGAAGGCCTTCTCGTAGGGGATGTTGTTGCTGATCCCGCCGTCGCCGCAGCGCTCGCCGTCGATCCGCGGGGCGTGCGTGTAGAAGGGCGGCAGGTAGTTCGAGGCGAGGAGGACCCGGAGCGGGTCGTCGGCCGTCCTCAGGTCGTAATAGAGGGCCCTGCGGTCAGAGAGGCGGGTGACGCCCACGAAGACCGGCAGCGTCTCCGGCCGCCGCAACCGCTCGATCCCGACGTAGCGGCCGAACGTGCGGCGGTGGAGCTCGCTCCAGCGGTAGGGGGAGTGCTCCCGCAGCAGGTTCCGCAGGTCGAAGCCGGGCATGCGGCTGAAGGCGCGCCAGTAGGTGCGCAGCCGGTGGGCATGGCCCACGGCCACGGCCGCGGCGCTCCAGGCTCCGCCCGAGATGCCGACGCAGAGCGCGGGGCGGACGCCCAGCTCCAGCAGCGCCTCGACCACCCCGATCTGGAACGCGCACCGCGAGGAGCCGCCGGACAGCACCAGCCCCACCCGGCGGGCCGAGCGGAGGAGGCGCAGAGCTTCGGTTTCGGTCAGCTCCATGCCCTATTGTACGTGCGCCGCTCCCCACCCCGCCAACCCCGCGGGGTGGCATCCCTCCGGGTGGTTCCTTGCAACCTTTTGTTCCGTAGCATGCCGTCCAGGAGGTTCGAGCGATGTCCGACAGACGCAGGATCACAGTCGACGGCAACGAAGCGGTGGCTTCCGTGGCCTACCGGGGCAGCGAGGTGATCGCCATCTACCCGATCACCCCCTCTTCCGCCATGGGAGAGCTGGCGGACGCCTGGGCGGTCGAGAAGCGCCCCAACCTCTGGGGCACGGTGCCGCAGGTGGTCGAGATGCAGTCCGAAGGGGGCGCGGCCGGCGCCGTCCATGGCGCCCTGCAGGCCGGGTCCCTCGCCACCACCTTCACGGCCTCGCAGGGCCTCCTGCTCATGATCCCCAACATGTACAAGATCGCGGGCGAGCTGACTCCGTTCGTCATGCACGTGGCGGCGCGCACGCTCGCCACGCATGCGCTGTCGATCTTCGGCGATCACTCGGACGTGATGGCCTGCCGCCAGACCGGCTTCGCCCTGCTCGCCGCGGGCTCGGTGCAGGAGGCGCACGACTTCGCGCTCATCGCCGAGGCCGCCACCCTGCGCTCGCGCATCCCGTTCCTCCACTTCTTCGACGGCTTCCGCACCTCGCACGAGCTGGCGAAGATCGAGGCGCTGAGCGACGAGGATCTGCGCGCCCTGATCGACGAGGACCTGATCCGCGCCCACCGCGAGCGGGCCCTGACCCCCGACCGGCCGGTGTTGCGCGGCACGGCCCAGAACCCAGACACCTTCTTCCAGGCCCGCGAGGCCGCCAACGGGTTCCATCTCTCCTGCCCGCGCATCGTCGAGGAGACGATGGACCGCTTCGCCGCCCTGACCGGCCGGCGTTATCACCTCTTCGACTACACCGGCCA
>JBJMGZ010000292.1:0-6422 GCA_045807605.1 Thermoanaerobaculia bacterium
AGGCTGAGCGCCAGCCCCAGGAGGACGGCCACGGCCAGGACGCCGTAGAACTTGGCGCCGACCTTCGGCCGGTCGTCGAGCGAGCCGTGGAAGTGCAGGGCTTCGGCCATCGCGTACGCCGCCGAGCCGGCCAGCACCGGAATCGCCAGGATGCCGGTGCCGACCAGCCCCAGGGCGAAGAGGAGATAGGCCGCGTCGCCAGCGAGAGGCCGCAGCGCTTCCGCCGCCTGCTGCGCCGTCGCGATCTGCGTCTGCCCGGAGGCGTGCAGGGTCGAGGCGGCGGTGAGGATGATGAAGTACATCGACAATCCCGCCCAGCCCATGCCGAACAGCACGTCGGTCCGCGCCTGGCGCAGCTCCTCGACCGTGGCGCCGCGCCGGGAGATGACGGTCTTCCGCCCCTGGGACCGCTCCTCTTCGACCTCCTGCGAGGCCTGCCAGAAGAACATGTAGGGCGTGATGGTGGTCCCCAGGATGCCGACGAGCGTGGCCAGGTAGGTGGGGTTCCACTCGATGTGCGGCAGGAAGGTGGCGCGCAGCACCTGCGGCCAGTCCGGCCGCGCCAGGAAGGCCGTGATCACGTAGGCGAAGAGCACGAGCGTGAGCCATTTGAACGTGCGGGCGAGATGCCGGTAGCTCCACCAGACGAGCGCCGCGAGGATGCCGCCGGCGAGGAGCGGCGGCCACCACGCGCTCGGCACCCCGGTCACCATGGCGAGCGCGTCGGCCATGCCGGCCAAGTCGGCGCCGATGTTGACGACGTTGGCCACGGCGAGCAGCAGGCAGGCGGTCCACAGCGCCCAGCGCGGATAGCGGCGGCGGATGACGCCGGCCAGCCCCTCCCCGGTCACCAGGGCCAGGCGCGCGCACATGATCTGCACGGCCGCCATCAGCGGAAAGGTCAGGAAGACGGTCCAGAGCTGGCTGTATCCGAACGCGGCGCCGGTGGTCGAGTAGGTGGAGATCCCCGACGGATCGTCGTCCGCGGCGCCGGTGACCACGCCCGGCCCCAGGTCGCGGAAGAATTGCCGTACACGATTCTCCGTATAGGTCGGGCTCGTCCGCTTGTCGGGCATTGCCGTCTATTATAAGTGGACATCCGGCCGTCCTGCGCAGGGGACGTTCTTGTTTCGGGTTCCCCTTCCGAGCCTCCTTCTGATAGGCATACCGGAGCGGCTCCGGCCGCCTTTCCGAAGGAGGTTCGACCTTTGCGCCAGATTCTCCTGTCTCTTGCCCTGCTGTTCGGAGGGATCGCCGCCGCCGCCCAGGAGACACCGGCGCCGGCGCCGGCGCCCGCTCCGGCGGCTCCGGCGGCAAAACCGCTCGAGGACCGCATCGACTCGACGAAGCACAAGGCGGTGATCGGCGGCGCCTCGATCGCCTACACCGCTTCGGCCGGCACCCTCGTGCTGCGCGACGAGGAGGGCAAGCCCGAGGCGTCCATGTTCTTCGTGGCCTATGTCCGCGACGGCGTGCAGGACCTGTCGAAGCGGCCGATCACGTTCGCCTACAACGGCGGGCCGGGGTCCTCCTCGGTCTGGCTCCACATGGGCGCGTTCGGGCCGCGGCGGGTGGTCCTCGACGACGAGGGCAGGGACCCGGGGCCGCCGTACCGCCTGACCGACAACGGCGAGTCGATCCTCGATCTGACCGACCTCGTGTTCATCGATCCGGTGATCACCGGCTACAGCCGGCCGGCCCCGGGGGAGGACCCGCGCCGGTTCCACGGCCTGCGGGAGGACGTCGAGTCCGTGGGGCGGCTCATCCATGTCTATGCCACGCGCAACGGGCGCTGGTCGTCGCCCAAGTTCCTGGCCGGCGAGAGCTATGGCACCACGCGGTCCGCGGCCCTGGTCCATCACCTCCAGGAGCGCTACGGGATGTACTTCAACGGGGTGGTGCTGATCTCTTCCATCCTGAACTTCCAGACCGCGCGCTTCCAGGTGGGCAACGACCTGCCGTACCCGCTCTTCCTGCCGACCTACACGGCGACGGCGTGGTACCACAAGCGGCTGCCGGCGGATCTGCAGGGGGACCTGCGCAAGGCGCTCGACGAGGCCGAGCGCTTCGCCCTGGGCGAGTACACGCTGGCCCTCGCGCAGGGCAACGACCTCGCGCCCGAGCGGCGGCGGGAGATGGCGCAGAAGGTGGCGCGCCTGACCGGCCTGTCGCCGGAGTACGTGGAGCGGGTCAACCTGCGGCCCGTGATCCATCCGTTCACCAAGGAGCTGCTGCGCGCCGAGCGCAAGACGGTCGGCCGGCTCGACAGCCGTTTCCAGGGGATCGACCGCATGGCCGAGGGCGAGGAGCCCGAGTTCGATCCCAGCTATGCCGCCATCCTCGGCCCGTTCTCGGCGGTGCTCAACGACTACGTGGCCATGGACCTGGGGTTCAAGAGCGACCTGCCCTACGAGATCCTGACCGACCGGGCGCGGCCGTGGAGCTACCGCGAGTTCGAGAACAGCTACGTGAACGTGGCCGAGGACCTGCGCGAGGCCATGGCCCGCAATCCGGCCCTGAAGGTGTTCGTGGGCAACGGCTACTACGATCTGGCGACCCCGTACTTCGCCACCGAGTACACGTTCGATCACCTCGCTTTCGATCCGGGGTACGCGGAGCGGGTGACGAAGGCGTATTACGAGTGCGGGCACATGATCTACATCCGCAAGGTGGACCGGGAGAAGCTGAAGCGCGACCTGGCGGCGTTCTACCGGGCCGCCGGCGGGTAGCATGCGAAAGCTCCTGCGCAGGTGCCTGGTGACCCTGATCTGGGCGCTGCTCGCCACGGCCGTGGCGGTGGTCTGGGCCGTCTTCCACCCGGATTCCGCCCTGGTGGCCCGGGCGGCGGAGTGGCCCTGGGTCGGGCCGTACGCGGAGGAGCTGCGCAGCCGGGGGCCGGAGCCGTTCTCGATTCCGCCGGAGGGGGCGGAGGAGGAGCTCGCGCAGGAGGCCCCGGAGCCGGTCGGGCGCCGGCCTTCCCCCAATCCGGTACCCCGGCCCGAGGTGGGGATCGAGTTTCCGGCCGACCTGGAGCCCGAGGGGGTGGAGCGGGTCATGGTCAGGCCGGGGATCCCGCTGCTCGCCGAGCCGCGGCCGGGAGCGTCCCGGGTGTTCACGCCGTCGAAGGTCGCGGTCCTCAAGGTGCTGGACCGGCGGCCGGGCTGGGTCCAGGTCCAGTACGACGAGGTGACCGGCTGGGTCCCCAGCCGCGACTGGACCGGTCCCGAGCCGCCCCTGGGCAGCGCTCCAGACCTGGTTCGGCCGCTGACGGGACGTGGTCCGGACGAGCAGCGGCTGGCCTGGGCGCGCGCCCGGCTGGCCGCGCCGGAGGTCGTCGGCAGCGTCGGCCCCTATCTGATCTACACAGACCTCCGCGATCCCGCCCGCCTGCGCTTCTTCGACCGGGCGGCCAGCGGGCTGGAAGCGGTCTACCGGGCGCGCTACGGGGTCTCGCCGATCGGCGATCCGGCCGAGGCCGTGGTGCTCTTCGTCCGCGAGAGCGACTATCGCGCTTTCCTGGCCCAGGCCACGACCGTGGCCGAGCTGCCGGCGAGCGGTCACACGGGCCATGGCATCGTGTCGCTCTACGACGGCCGGCGTCCGGCCGGAGAGGTGGCCTCCACGCTGGTGCACGAGCTGGCCCACCTGCTCAACCGCCGCGCGATCGGTCCGGGCCTGCCGAGCTGGCTGGAGGAGGGGATCGCGGACGACCTGTCGCTGTCGCAGATCGACCGCTCGGGGAAGCTGCTGCCGGGGACGCTGGGCGGCGTGACGGTCCGGGTCGGGCGGCGGATCGAGATGCACGGCGCGCGCGCCGCGCTCCAGGACCTGATCCAGGCCGCCGGGGAAGGCCGGCTCCGGCCGCTGCCGCAGCTCCTGTCGCTGGAGTGGGGGGAGTTCGTCCGCCAGAACGGCGAGCTGAACTACGCGCAGTCCTCGTTCTTCGTGCGCTACCTGCTCCAGGGCGAGCAGGGCGCGCTGGCGCCGGGGTTCCGCGCCTTCCTGCAGGAGGTCTCCAACGGAAAGCCCCCGGAGCCCGAGGCGTTGCGGGAGAAGCTGGGGAGGAGCTGGCCGATGCTGGAGGCGGGGTTCAGGCTGTGGGTCCTGGGGCTGCGGCGGGATTGAGGGTCTCCTCCTCGCGCCACACCGCCTCGCCCTCGGCGTAGTGCTCCCGCTTCCAGATCGGCACCTCTGCCTTCAATCTCTCCAGGGCGGTGCGGCTGGCCTCGTAGGCCGCGGCGCGATGGGGGGAGCCCACGGCGATCACCACGCTCGCCTCGCCCACCGGGACCTCTCCCAGGCGGTGGACGATCGCGACGCGCGTGCCGCCGGCCTCCAACTCGGCCACGATCTTCGCCAGCGTATCCACGGCCATCCGGCGATAGGCGCTGTAGGTGAGCTTCTCGACCGACCGGCCGGCGTGGTGGTTGCGGACCGTGCCCAGGAAGACCACCACGGCGCCAAAGCCCGGGGCCTCGACGCTCCGGACGGCCCGGTCGACGTCGATCGGGCCATCCACCAGCTCCGCCCTGCCGCTTCCTCCCGAAACGGGGGGAAGGAGGGCCACCTCGACGCCGTCCGAGAGCGGCGCGTCCTGGCCGGCGATGCGTCCGTCCACGGCGATGGCCAGGCGGGGCCAGAGAGGGGCGAGGGCGGGATGGTCGCGGTCGAGCCGGGCGCGCAGGTCGGCGACGCGGCTGCCCTCGGGCAGCTCGATCTCGCTCTCCGTCGCGCCCAGGGCATCCCCGGCGCTGGCGAAGGCGAGCAGGCGGATCTTCATGGGGCGATGTTAGCAGGGGGGGCGGCCCCCGGCAGTCATCCCTCATATAATCCGCGGCGCCGAAGGAGGGAACGTGGCGATCCTGGAGAGCAAGGTCAAGCGCAACGAGGCGTTCGAGCGTCAGGCGGAGCACTGGCGGCGAGAGGTGGAGCGGCTGCGCGAGGAGGAGGAGGTCCTGAAGCTCGGCGGCGGCCTCAAGGCGCAGGACCGGCAGCGCGGCCAGGGCAAGATGACGGCACGCGAGCGGGTCGAGGCCCTCTGCGATCCCGGCGCGCCGTTCCTGGAGCTCGGGCTGTGGACCGCCTACGGCTTCTACGAGGAGTACGGCGGCGCCCCCTCGGCCGGCGTGGTCGTGGGCATCGGCAGGATCCACGGCCGGGACGTGGTGGTGGTCTCGAACGACGCCACCGTCAAGGCCGGCGCCTGGTTCCCCCTGACCGCGAAGAAGGTCCTGCGGGCCCAGGAAATTGCGCTCGAGAACCGGCTGCCGATCGTCTACCTGGTGGACTCGGCGGGCGTCTTCCTGCCGCTCCAGGACGAGATCTTCCCGGACCGGGAGCACTTCGGCCGGGCGTTCTACAACAACGCTCGCCTCTCCGCCGAGGGGATCTTCCAGATGGCCGCGATCATGGGCTCGTGCGTGGCCGGCGGCGCCTACCTGCCGATCATGAGCGACGAGTCCCACATCGTGGAGGGGACGGGATCGATCTTCCTCGCCGGCCCGCACCTGGTGCAGGCGGCGATCGGCGAGAAGATCGGCATCGACGAGCTGGGCGGCGCCCTGGTGCAGTGCGACGTCTCGGGCGTGGTGGATCACCGGCATCCGGACGACGCCTCCTGCCTGGAGAAGATCCGCAGCCAGCTCGCGCAGCTCGCGGCCGGGGAGCGCGCGCCGTTCGCCCGGCGCGAGCCGGCCGAGCCGCTCTACCCGGCCGAGGACCTCTACGGCATCCTGCCCATCGACCGCTCGCGGCCGTACGACGCGCACGAGCTGCTGGCGCGGCTCCTCGACGGCAGTGAATTCGACGAGTACAAGGCCAACTACGGCCAGACGCTGGTCTGCGGCACCGGCTGGATCGGCGGCTGGGCGGTGGGAATCGTGGCCAACCAGCGGTCGATCGTGCCGCGCAAGACCGGCACCGGCCCCGCGGACAAGGAGCTCCAGATCGGCGGCGTCATCTACTCGGACTCCGCGGACAAGGGAGCGCGCTTCGTGGAGCTGTGCAATCAGAAGAAGATCCCGCTCCTCTTCCTCCAGGACGTGACCGGCTTCATGGTGGGAAGCCGCGCCGAGCGGGGCGGCATCATCAAGGACGGCGCCAAGATGGTGAACGCCGTCGCCAATTCGACGGTGCCCAAGATCACCCTTTTCGCCGGCAACTCCTTCGGCGCCGGCAACTACGCCATGTGCGGCAAGGCCTACGGCCCGCGTTTCGTCTACGCCTGGCCCTCGGCTTCGATCTCGGTGATGGGTGGCGACCAGGCGAGCCAGACGCTGCTCGCCATCCAGCTCAAGAACCGCGGCGAGGACGTGACCGAAGAGGAGAAGAACCGGCGCCTCGAAGAGATCAAGGCCCGCTACGCCGCCGCCATGGACCCGCGCTACGCCGCCGCCCGCCTGTGGGTGGACGCGATCATCGAT
>JBJMGZ010000293.1:0-8246 GCA_045807605.1 Thermoanaerobaculia bacterium
GAGGGACGGCGAGCGTCCCTGGAGGGACAGCGAGCATCCCTGGAGGGGCGGCGAGCGTCCCTGGGGGGACGGCGAGCGTCTCCGGGAAGGATGCCTGCGGACCAGGGTAGAGTCGGCGGCGGGCGCGGTGGCTGTAGGTCCCTGCGGACCAGGTGCCAGGCACTTACTGAAGGGCGGTACTTGTCGCTCGCCTTCGGGGGCGAGTCACCGTCCCCGTGGGGCGAACCACAATCCCCGCGGGGCGAACAACAATCCCCACGGGGCGAGCCACAATCCCCACGGGGCGAGCCACGATCCCCACAGGGCGAGCCACGATCCCCACAGGGCGAACCACCATCCCCACGGGGCGAGCCACGATCCCCATGGGGCGAGCCACGATCCCCACGGGGCGAGTCACCATCCACTCGGGGCGAGCGACTCCCCCCACAGTACTTGCTACACGCCCCTCGGGGCGAGTCCCTCCCCCTCCGGAATGGGTGCCAGGCACTTCTGGAGGAGCGGCGGGCGCGGTGGCTGTAGGTCTGGACCAAGTGCTGGACCAAGTGCCAGGCACTTACTGAGGGCCCAAGGTCTTGAGGAAGCCGGCGAGACGCCAGCGGTCCCAGGGAAAACGCGCCGCGCTCACGGTATTGGCGATCCAGAATCAAGTGATCTTCGAAGACTTCCAGGCGATCGTCCGAAAGGCGCGGAGCTCGTCACGCGCTTGGCGCCGGCCTGGGCTCACGCCTCTATCCGGTACTCCTGATCCAGAAGAATGATATCTTGGCGCGGAATCAAGAGTCTGCAAGTATCTGAGTGCCGGGTTGCAAGAAGGCCAGGAAGGAGAGCTTCGCCGCCATGCCCTCGATGGCCCACGATATCCTCGTGGATCTCTTCAAGAATCGCCCGTCGCTCGCCGCCGAGATCCTGGCCGAGGTGTTGGACGTAGCTCTCCCTCCCTATACCGAGGCTCGCCTTGCCTCGAACGACCTGACCGAGATCCAGCCCGCCGAATACCGTGCCGACCTCGTCGTGAGCCTCCTCGACGGCGATGTCCCCGTCAAGGTGGTCATCGTCGAGGTCCAACTGGCGATCGACCCCAGAAAGCGGTTCAGTTGGCCCGCCTATGTGGCGGTCTCGCGCGCCATCCACGGCTGTCCGGCGGATCTTCTCGTCGTCGCGCCCGATCCGGTCGTCGCCGGCTGGTGCGCGGAACCGATCGAGACCGGCGTCTCCGGCTTCGTCCTGCGCCCTCCCGTGCTGCGCAGCAGCGCCGTTCCGGTCGTGACGGACCTTGGAGAAGCGGCCCGCCGGCCCGAGCTCGGAGTGCTTTCCGCGATGGCGCACGGCGAGAACGAGCAGGGCGCGACGGTCGCCGCCGCGGTGCTGCCCGCGGTCCGGGGACTCGACGACGACAGGGCCAGGTTGTACTACGACCTCGTGTACAATTCTTTGAACCAGGCGGCTCGCCGGGCACTGGAGGCGATGATGAAAGGCTACGAATACCAGAGCGATTTCGCGAAAAAGTATGTCGCCCAGGGACGCGCCGAGGGACGCACCGAAGGGCTCACCGAAGGGCTCACCAAGGGACGCGCCGAGGAGGCAGCGCGCAACCTGCTGACCGTGCTTCGGGTCCGCGGCCTTGCGGTATCGGACGCCGTCCGCGAGCGCATCCTGGCTCAGAAGGACCCGGAGCGGCTGGAGCGCTGGCTGGAGAAGGCCGCCGTTGCCGCTTCGGTCACCGCGGTTCTCGACGAGCCGAACTGATCTCCGTCAGGAGTACCTCGAAACCCGGCGCGCCTTCGTGAACTGCCTCGGCTGCGGGGCTCCCGGGACCGGCAGGGCGCCAGCCGAGCTGCGGTTCACCCACGCGCGCCGCTTCGATTCCGGAAGCCGGTCGCAGCCGTAGAGAAGCTCATGCCAGACGGGGGCGGCGGTGACGAGATCGGCCCGATTCTTCTCGATCTGCCGCAGAACCGAGGGATTGGGACTCGGCTTCAAAGGCTCTGACAGAACGTTCGCGTCGGCCAGAAACCGCGGGCTCACCACTCGACCTCGCGGCCCGGCGTGCGGTCGCGAACGTCCGCGAAGACCTCTTCGATGTCGAGATCGGAAAGGTCGTGCTCGGCGCGGAATTTCTGGATGGCAGCCCACAGGTCAGGCGGCCCGGTCGTCAGCCTCTCGTAGTCGCGGCTGGAGACCAGGACCGCCACCATCTTGCCGCGGCGGGTGAGCTCGACCGGTTCCCCGTGCTCGGCGGAGCGGATCAGGGCCGGAAGGTGGTCGCGGGCTTCGGCAATCGAAACGCGCTTGGACATCTCTGCTTCTCCTCATGGCCATCGAGATGACCATCCTGGCTCTCACGGAGAGAGGTGTCAAGTGTGGCGCCCGTCTGGCCGCCTGGAGGGGGACCGAGAATGGGTGCGGACCGAGAATGGGTGCCAAGCACTTACTGAGGGGCGTCGGGCTTTTTCGGGCCCGGAGCGTTTTGAGCGTCGCCGGCGGATTTTCAAGGGCTCCGGACGATTCTTCGGAACTCCGGGTGGTTTTTCGAGGCTTCGGGCGATTTTTCGAGGCTCCGGACGATTTTAAGACCCTCGATTTCATTTTAACGGGCTTGGATTCAATCCGAAGGGCGTAAAAACGAAATTTACGTCCTTAAAATCCAAATAGCGCCCTCAAAATGAATTCGGAGGCAGTTCAAATCGAATTGAGCCGCTTAAAATGGATTTGAGCTCCTTAAAATCAAATTCGAGGGCATGATTTTCCTTTTTACACCGTCAAATTCGATTTCCCATGGCTCTACCCGGCTTCGGGGACGGAGCCCGAGCTCCCGGGACCGGCAGGGCGCCGGCCCGGGACGGCGCCGTCTCAGCAGCAGGGGAAGATCTCCTGATAGCGCCAGTCGTAGCCGTCGGGGCAGGAGCCGTAGCGCTCGCCCGTACAACTGTTGTACCAGCGGCAGATCTCGTTGTCCTTGTAGTACTCCTCGTACCAGGCCCAGAAGCAGGCGCTCTGCACGGGGCCGGAGACCGCCAGGGCCATCGGAGCCACCGGAGCGAGCGGAGCCATGGGGTTGAGGCCGGGCTGCGACGCGGCAGAGGACAGGCGCGCCGCGCAGCCCTTCCCGGCCGGCCGGTCCGCGCAGACCGGCGCCTTCTCCGCGAGGGCCAGGCCGGCGAAGACGATCCCCAGCGTCAGGGCCAGCAGGACGGTTCGGGCGCGGCGGATCGATGTGGTCATCTCGAGCTCTCCTTTCCATCTCATCTCGCCAGGGACCGGAGGAGATCTCCGAGCCCTCTCTAAATCAAGGGTGCGCCGGACTGCCGCGCCGTGACTCCGAGATTCCCTCCTGAGATAGATCGCCCTCCCGCGACAGTTCCGATCAGCTCCGGATCCACTTCCGGGGCGGAACGACAAGGAGATTCGATGATGGCAAGGCTGAGATGGAAAAGAAGGGCTCTTCCCGCGGCGGGCGGCTGCCTCGGAGATGGCGCCGGGAGCCGGCCTGTGCGCAGCGCTCCCGCGGCCGGTCGTGCGCTCCGTCTGGCGCTGTTCGCCGGGACGGCGCTCGTCCTGCCCGGCCTCGCCGCCGGCGCCGCGGCCCAGGCCGAGATCAAGTTCGATCCCACCCCCTGCCCGGCGTTTCCGGCGTTCCAGGAGATGGATTTCTCCTACACGATCGGCGACCAGTTCGGCAGCCAGTCGGAGCTGCCGGTCAAGGTGCAGGCCAACAACTGGACGACCTGCCCCAACCCTCTCGACTGCGGCGACTACCTGAGCAGCACGCACCAGGAGAGGCCGATCGTCGGCAACGAGAACATCACGCGGGTGGGCATCGCGACCCGCGCCTACAGCTTCGAGTCGCCGTACGACTACCTGGAGTACGGGCACCGCGTCCTCGGCCTGCCGGAGACGGTGAACGGCAAGATCGAGTGGTGGGGCGGCACCTGGCGGGCGGACATCCCGCTCGGCGGCAGCCTTCAGGAGGACCAGGCGTTCCTGCGCTTCCACTCGGACGGCTCGCAGGAGGACGACGGGCTCGCCGCCTGGAAGATCCGCTTCTCGTGCCGGAAGCCGGGAGTGCCGAGCCCGACCGGGGACCTGGTGCCCCGGCGGCGGGCGACCGGGTTCCTCCTCGGCACCAACGACGTGATCTTCCTGCAGATCCCGGCCGGCTCGGAGCCCTCGGGCGCCACCGATCTGCATCAGACCGTGGCGATCTGGCCGCAGGACCCGCAGCTCGCCGCGGACTTCGACCTCTACGTGCGCTGCAACGCCAGGCCGACCCCCACGGCCTTCGACTTCCGCGGCTTTTCGCGCACGGCGCAAGAGTTCCTCCACCTGCGGCCGGATGACTGCCCCGGCGGGAACTGGAACATCGCCGTGCACTCCTTCAACGGCTCGGGCCAGTTCAACATCGTGGCCCAGTCGCACAAGGCGGACGCCCACATCACCCTGGAGGTCGCCTTCGACGACGCGGTCACGCCGGCGGAGCTCGCGGTGTGGGAGAACCTGCTCGCGGAAGGAGCCCGCTTCTACTTCGGCATGACCGAGGGGACGCGGATCGTGGACACCTTCCGCATCCACACGTCGCGCACGAGCTGCCCGTTCTTCGATCCGCTGGCCTGCGGCGGCCACTACTGCAACCTCTGCCTGGACCCGCGGCCCTGTCCCACGGGGCGCGATTGCCGGGCCTTCACCTACACCTGGCCGCCGCACCACATGCAGCTCTACTCCGTCGATCTCCGCCGGCAGGACACGCTGCCGCACGAGCTCGGGCACTACGACCTCGACCTGCCCGACGAGTACGTGGACGTGACGACGCCGAGAGGCACGACGTTCAGCTCTCCGCAGTGCGGCCACACCGTGATGGGCGTGGGGTTCCGCGGCAGGGGGTACAACCTCTGTATCGAAGGCGACCACGGTGCCGACCGCATCGCCGGTCCGCCCGCCGGCGATTCCGGCTGGCGCCGCATCCGCCGTCTGGTGCCGGACGAGGAGATCTGGACGCCGGACAACTTCCCGTTCAACACCTTCAGCTTCAACGGCTATCCGATCGGCAACATCGTGGAGGTCCCATGAGCGCGATTCCGCAGCGACGCAGGAAAACCCCGCTCCGCCTCGCGGCCGGCCTGGCCTGTCTGGCCGGCCTGGCCCTCGGCGCCGCGGTCCTGGCGAAGGCGCCCTATCTTCCCGGCGCCTCCGTCTCCTTCCGCCTGCCCGACCGCAGCACCGGGGTCGAGCCGGCGGTCGAGCCTTCCGCCGTCGGCGTCCTGGTCGTAGGCTCCGATGCCGAGCGCGCCCGGGCGGCGGCCGAAGCCGTCGTCCAGGGTCTCAGCCTGGCCGGCCCGCAAGGCCGGGACCTCCCCTTCTCGACCCGCGTCGTGCCGGGTGCGAAGGACCTCTCCGGCGACGTCCGTCTGCAGGTCGACGTCGTGCGCGAGACGTGGGAGCCGGGCTGGTACGAGCTGCGCCTGCGGCTCGAGAGTCCTGCTCCTGATGCCGAGGTGGTCTTCGTGCAGGATGCTCCGTCCCGGGACGGCGCGCACCTCCTGCGTTTCCGCATCGGCTCGGAGCCTCTCCTGCGCGCGGCATCGGTCTGCGTCAAGGGGGATGGCCGGCGCATGGTCGTTCTCGACCTTTCGGAACCGATCGTGCTCGACCTGTCGGAACCGATCCCCGCGGCCCAGTCGGCCGGCGATCCTGCCGTCCTCCTCCTCGCCGGCGGCACTCCCTGTCCGGACCCCGCGGCAGAGGCGCTCGCCGGAAGAGAGCCCGTCCCCCGGCGCCGCCTCTATCGCCTCTGCCCCGTGGAGGGCGATGCGGCGACGCTGCGGCTCTCCGCCCCGCTCACGGGCAGGAGCGAGCACCGCTGGAGCCTCCCCACCGCCTCGGACGTGGGCGAAGGCGGCGAGCCCTGCCGCACGCTGGCGGTCGAGTAGGCCCGGTTGGCGGCGGGCCGGAGAGAGGAGCTCTCCGGTCCGCCGGGGCTCTGCGGCGGCACCGGCCCGGAGTCAGGAGTACCTCTCGATGCGGACCACCTTCCTGGGCGGCTCGGGCTGCGGGGCCTGCGCGGGCTCCGGGCCTCTCAGATCCCGCTGGACCTCCGGCTCCACCGGCTCTTTCCAGTCGGGCTTCCAGCCCCAGTCTTTCAACAGCGTCCTGCCGCCCTCGGGCACGAGGTTGTCGACGCTGCCGAAGAGCACGTCGCCGATGTATTCGCCGAGGCGGCGGTAGCTCTCCCACTGGGCCTCGTCGAAGAACTGATCGACGGTGGTCTCATGCGGGAAGATGGGGTGGGCCGCGTGGTACTCCAGGACGTCGACAGGCTCGCGGCCGGTGAGCGTGGGCTTGACGTAGAGGAGCCAGGAGTACGCCTCGGGATCGCCGTCCGCGGCGACGTAGGTGACCCGGGCCAGGGCGGCGTGCGCCAGGGAAAAGCCGTCTCTCCCGGGCTTTTCGAGGCGGCCGTGGGGCTTGGACTCATCCTCGGGCACGTCCTTCCAGACGCCGCGCTGGAGCTGCGCCAGGGTGCCGATGTAGGGGCGGACCTCCTGGACGACCGCAGCGTCGAGCTGGTCCTCGGTCAGGAAGTGGACCTCCGCGCCGAAGTCGATGCGGGCCTTGCGCACGAGGTTGGCCAGGCCGCCGTAGGTGAAGTCGGCGTCCATCTCGCCGTCGACGATCAGGATGAAGCGCAGCCGCCGGCGCAGGAGCTCGTAGCCGCCCATGTTCTCGAAGTGTCCGCCGTCGGAGAGGTACCAGTGGCGGCGGGAGGTGCCGGGGAAGCGCGCCAGGAGCTCGTCGAGCAGGTAGGTCTGCACGGGGAAGACGCGCGCGCAGGCGTCTTCGATGCGCAGGCTGGACTTGCGCCGCGCAGCCTTCTCAGGCGGTTTGCGCACCACTCCCGAATCCCACCAGCGGCCCAGGCGGACGTTGGCGAGGCCGGAGAGGAGGCTCAGGCCCAGGCTCGTCCGCATGCCGATGCCGGTGGAGAACGCGGCGCCCGAGATGGAGAGCCAGGCGCCCAGGGGAAGCGCCTCGCCGCTGAACTCCAGGTCCGGGTAGTCGAAGACGCGGAACTCCTCCTCCGAGCCCGGTTTGCGCTCCGGATAGATGGCCGAGATGGGGGCCTCCTCCGGGTCCTTCATCTTCTCCTTGTCGCCCAGGGGGACGACGAGGTGATGCCGGACTCCGGCGCTCAGGCCCCAGGGTCCCAGGGCCATGCCGAGCCCCTTGCGGTCCTGCTGCTGGACCTGCGACCTGCCGTCGATCGTCTCGTTGATGGTGACGTTGATCAGGTGGATCGGCGCGCCGTTCTGCGCCGGCGGCGGCCAGTAGCGCGAGAGGTCGGAGTCGTCTCCTTCCACCGGCTCGGTGATGTTGCTGCCGTTGCGGCGTTTCGGATTGGAGGCGCCGAGGTAGGCGCGGGTGAGGCGGGCGGCGTAAAGCGGCAGATGGGATGAGCGGTTGACGAACGGCCAGGTCTGGCCGAAGAGGACCGAGAGCAGCAGCGTGGTGGCGAACCCGACGAGGGCCAGCATGGCGTTGCGCTCCGCGCCCGGCTCCCCTGTCTCCTTCTCCCTGGGGCTCGCGGTGCGGAGGCGCAGGTCGAGCGGGCCGGCCGCTCCGCCGCGGACGTCGACCTCGTAGGGGACCTCCTCCTTCGTCAGGAGCCCGGGCGGCGCGCCCGCGGGGGCCTTCAGGCCGAAGGCGATGGCGTGGGAGGCGGTGTCGACGGTGACGAGGAGGAGCAGCACGATGAGCAGGGCGGCCACGGTCGCGATCAGGTTCAGGGGCAGGGACGGCCGGCCTCCCTGGGGGCCCTTGGAGAAGAACATGGCGATCCAGCGCCCGAAGCCGGCGAGGACGCCGAGGGAGCCGAACACGCCGGCGAGCCAGGCGCCGAGCGAGCTGTTGCCCATGAGCACCGCGTAGACGGTCTGGCCGAGCGAGTCGACGGCCGCGACGACGAGCAGCAGGGCGGTGACGACGAGCGCTCCGGTGACCCAGAGGCCGAGGCGGTTGCGCAGGCCGTGGTTGCGGTAGATCGTCAGCCAGATCTTTTCGCCGGGCACGTGCGGGTCCTCCAGCGAGCGCTTTTCCGGCACCCTCGCCGCGGCGAGCTTCAGGAAGCCGAACGCCAGCGCGGCGATCAGCGCGAGCGACACCCAGAGCGCGAAGAGCTTCCAGCTCCCCCAGGTGAAGACGGCGAAGAGGGAGGAGACCACGAAGACCAGGACGAGCGCGGCGATCGACGCGGT
>JBJMGZ010000294.1:0-2772 GCA_045807605.1 Thermoanaerobaculia bacterium
CCCGTGAGTCCGGATCTCTGCGGCGGCAGCTTTCGTCGCCGGAGATGTAGCAAAGCTCCTCTGCGCTGCGCCATATGGCGCTGGCGGTGCGACAGCTTGACCTGCCGTTGCGACGCTACTGGAGGTATCCGAGCGCCCGGAGCTGCTTTTCGAGCTCGGGATCGAGCGGCGGAGCCGTGGTGGGGGCCACGGGCTTGGGCTTGAAGGCGGTCAGCTCCTTGAGGAGGGTGCGCAGTCTTGACCGGTCGTCGGAGAGGTCGCGCTTCTGGGCGGGGTCTTCGTCCACGTCGTAGAGCTCGGCCCGGCCCACGAAGAGGAGGACACTTTCCAGCTCGTCCCGCTCTCCCTTGTAGAGGGCTCTCTCGTCTCCCAGGTTCTCGGCAAAGGCGTTTCCCGGGCGCGGCGGGGAAGGATGGCCGAGGAGCCTCGCCAGGCTCTTGCCGGTGGGCTTGCCTTTTGGCTCCAGCCTCGCCAGCTCGTAGAGCGTCGGGGCGAGGTCCACGAGCTGCACGACTCCGGCGTGGCGCACGGCCTCCCGCTTGGCCGGGTGGATCACGAGCAAGGGAACGCGCAGGACCTCGCGGTAGAGCTGGGTGTGGTTGAAGCGGCCGTGGTCCTGGAATTCCTCTCCGTGGTCGGCGGTCACCACGACGGTCACGTCGGCGGCGAGCCCGAGCCTCTCCAGGTCGGCGAAGAAGCGCTGGATGACCTCGTCGGTCTGGCGGATGCCGGCGTCGTAGAGCGCGGTGAGCCAGTCGACCGCGGGTTGGGAAAGGGGCTCTCCCGAGGCGTTCTGGCGGGTGAGCGCCGGACCGGTCGCGGGGATCGCCCCGGGTGGGGGAGGGCCGGGCCAGAACGGCTTTCGATACCGGTCCGGCGCGTCGTAGGGCGCGTGCACCGCGTAGGTGTGGAGGAAGAGGAGGAAGCGGTCGTCCTTCTTCAAACCTTCCAGGAACTCGACGCCGCGGCGGAAGGTCCCTTCGAGCGGCCGGTTGCGGTTGCGGTCCCGCGCGTGGAACTCGTCGAAGCCGCGGCGGAAGCCGAAGCGGCCGCTCATGAAGCCGCCCTCGGTGAAGCCGGCCGTGCGGAAGCCGTGGCGCTGGAAGACCTCGGGGAACATCTCGACCTGAGGAGAGAGCACCGCGTTCGGCGGGAACACCCCGTGCTCGCGCGGGTGGAGTCCCGTGAACATGGACATGTGGGAGACCAGCGTGCTCGGGAACTGCGCGTAGGCCTCCTCGAAGAGCGTGCCCCGCTTCGCGAGCGAGTCGAGGAACGGGCTCGTCGGCTTGCCGTAGCCGTAGCAGCCCAGGTGATCGGCCCGCAGGGTATCGATCGAGATCACGATGTAGCCGCGGGTGGCGCGGGGGACCGGCACGTCCGCCAGGTCCTCCGGCCCCCGGCAGCCGAGCAGGAGAACGACGAGCGCGAGGCGCTTCAGCCTCGCCAATCGAGGATCTCGTCCACCGTGTTGCGCGAGACCGAGTGGTAGCCGGGCCGCGCCTTCTTGTAGATGCGCAGGGCCATCTCGGTGCCCTCGGGGGTCTTCGCCAGCTCCTCGTAGAGGGGTTTGAGGAACTTGCGGCGGCCCACGCTGGTCAGGAACCGCTCCAGCGCCGGGTAGGCCGGCTCGTAGCGGTTCGGGATCGCGAGCAGGAGCCAGGCGCTCAGGATCTCCGAGTTGCCCGACTCGGTGAAGTGGAAGGCGGCGTCGAGGTCGGCCATCTTCTGCGCGTCGAGCGGCTTCGGCAGGTTGCGCAGGAAGTGCAGCCAGTGGTGGGTGGTCCAGTCCTTCGTGTCGAGCTGGGCCGCGGGCGTCCCCTGCTGGAAGGCGGCGACGGTCTGGTCCACCTTGTCGAAGGCGGCCGAGCGGAGCTGCGGCGCGTTCGACGGCACGCCCGGACCGTAGACCCACTGCTCGACCTGCAGCTCCTTCATCTTCTCCTCGCTGCCGCCGAAGAGGTTCTGCTTCAGGTAGTCGAGGAAGCGGCGGGTGTCCATGGTCTGGAAGGCGAAGGTGTCGAAGTAGGTGCGGAGGAAGCGGTCGAACTTCTCGCGGCCGACCGACTGCTCCAGCATGCGGAGGAACAGCTTGCCCTTCTCGTAGGCGACGTCGTTCATCCCCTCGTCGGGATCGCGGCCGGCCAGGGCGAGGAAGAGGTGGGTGTCGGGACTGTCGGCCCCGAGCTCTTCGAGGGTGCTGCCGAGCTCCTGGCGGCCGAGCACGGTCAGCATGTCCGCGTACTCCTTGCCGAAGAGGACCTCCATGATCCGGCTCTCGACGTAGGTGGTGAAGCCTTCGTTGAGCCAGAAGTCGTTCCAGGTGGCGTTGGTCACCAGGTTGCCGGACCAGGAGTGGGCCAGCTCGTGCGCGACGAGCGAGACGAGGGACCGGTCGCGCGCCAGGATGGTCGGCGTCGCGAAGGTCAGGCGCGGGTTCTCCATGCCGCCGAACGGAAAGCTGGACGGCAGGATCAGGACGTCGTAGCGGCCCCAGCGATACGGCCCGTAGAGCTTCTCGGCCGCGTCGATCATCTTCGGAGTGTCGGCCAGCTCCCAGGCGGCCTGCTCGACGACGTTCGGCTCGGCGTAGACGCCCGCGCGCGGTCCGAGCGGCCGGAACTCGAGGTCGCCCACGGCCAGCGCCAGCAGGTAGGACGGGATGCGCTGCGGCATCTTGAACTGGTAGACGCCCTCGGCGTTCTTCTGCGTCGGGTTCTCGGCGCTCATCACGGCCAGGAGGTCCTTGGGGACGCGCACGGTGGCCTCGTA
>JBJMGZ010000295.1:0-4690 GCA_045807605.1 Thermoanaerobaculia bacterium
CCTACTCGCGCTCCACCACCATCGAGAAGCCGACGCCCCCGGCCGCGCAGACCGTCACCAGGCCCAGATTCAGGCCGCGGCGCCGCAGCTCGTAGAGGAGCTGGGTGGTGACCCGGGCGCCCGTGGCGCCGAAGGGATGGCCGATGGCGATCGAGCCGCCGGTCACGTTGAAGCGCTCGAAGTCGATGGTTCCCATCGGCTCGCTGCGGCCCAGCTCCTCCTTGGCGAACTTCTTGGAGGCGAAGGCCTTCATGTTCGAGAGGATCTGCGCGGCGAACGCCTCGTGCATCTCGACGAGATCGATATCCGAGAGCTTGACGCCGGCCGCGTCGAGCGCCGCCGGAGCGGCGTAGGCCGGACCCTGGAGGAGCTGGTCGCCGGGGTTGAGGGCCGTGAAGGCGTAGGAGCGGAGATAGCCGAGCGGCGTGAGGCCCAGGGCCTTGGCCTTCTCCTCGCTCATCAGCAGCACGGCGGCGCCGCCGTCGGTCAGGGGGCTGGAGTTGCCGGCCGTGAGCGTGCCATAGCGGCGGTCGAACACGGGCTTGAGCTTCTCCAGCGCCTCCATGGAGCTGTCGCCGCGCACGCCGTTGTCGGCCGAGACGGCCTTGTCGTAGCGCGGCGGCGGGAAGGCCGGCGCGATCTGGGCGGCGAACCGGCCGTCCGCGGTGGCCGCGGCGGCGCGCTGGTGGGAGAGGAGCGCGATCTCATCCTGGGCGCGCCGGGAGATGTCGTTCTCCTTGGCCATCTTCTCCGCGGAGTCTCCCATGGTCATGCCGGTGGTGTACTCGGCGATGGCCGGCGCCACGGGCGCGAGATCGGCCGGCCGCAGCTTGCCGATCGCAGACATCTTGGCCGGCAGGGTCTTGGCCTTGTTGAGCTCCATGAACGTGCGCGCCGCCTTGCGCGAGAACTGGATCGGCACGTTCGAGAGCGACTCGGCGCCGCCCGTGAGCACCACGTCGGCCTCGCCGGACAGGATCGCGGCGGCGCCGAAGGTGAGCGCCCGCGTCGAGGAGGCGCAGGCCAGGTTCACGGTCATGCCCGGGATGCGCACGGGCAGCGACGTGCGGAAGACCACCTCCCGCCCCAGGTTCGGAGCGTGCAGCGCGGGCACCACCACGCCGAAGATCGACATGTCGATCTCCAGGGGATCGATGCCGGAGCGCGCGATCAGCTCGGAGGCGGCCACGCTCGCCAGGTCCGTCACGTCCATGTTCATGAAGTCGGCGCCGGACTTGATGAAGGGCGTCCGGCAGCCGTCAACGATGGCCACCCGCCCGCGGGAGCCCTTGAGCTCCCGGCGCGCGGCCACCTGGACCTTGATGGGCTTGCCACCCCCGCCAGTACCCCGCGTCCAGACGGTGTCGGCGCGCTCGGTGATCTCCTCCAGGGCGGAAGCCCGGTTCGGGGGCCTCAGCGGCGCGGGGGGCTGGTCGGGCACGGTGTTCGCGGGGTCGGGCATGGCGATCTCCTCTCAGGAGCTTCTATACCACCTACGTCGCGGTGCGGCAAGGGAGGAAGGTGCTTGCCACCCGCACCCCCCGCCCCTCCCAGAATCTTCTCTCTTCCTCTGCCGGCTCCTCGCAGAGCACCACCCGCAATCTCCCGAAGGGCAGCCGGTCCGCCCTGCGCTCCCAGAACCTCGGTTTCTCCTGCTCGACCGCCCGGCGCAGCGCGGCCAGCTCGCCGGCGGTGCCGTGGAACACGGTCGGCCGCGCCCAGACCGCGGTGCCGACCAGGCTCGACGGGTCCGGGGCCAGGAGCACCGCGGCTCCGGCCACCGTGGCCCATGCGAAAAAGGCGCGGTCGGCCCAGCGCTCGGGGGCGCGGCCGATCACCACGATCTCCCGCTCGATCTCGCGGTCAGCTCCGTCGATCGCCTCCTGCAGACGATCCGCCGCGGCGATCAGCTCCTCCTGCGGGACCTCCCGTTCCACCATCACGCCTCCGGCGGCACGTTCCGGGAGGTCCGCATCCCGGGCCGCCTCCCAGGCGGGAAGACCGATGTGCTCGAGCCCGGCGGGTCCGGCCGCGCCGGACGGCGCCGCCCAGGCCTGGGCTCCCCGCTCCCGGGCCTGGGCGGAATCGGTCACCGGCACCGACACCAGCCCGGCCGCCTGGATGGCGAGATCCAGGGCGACGGCCGGGGGATGGGGGTACCAGAGAAAGGCGGTCGGGGTGCCGGGGGAGAGAGCCGAGAGCGGCTGGGACCAGGACGCCGCGCCGCGGGCCAGGCGCTGCCAGGAGCACCAGGGCCAGTGCCAGCCCTCGGAGTGGAACAGCCAGGGGTCCTCGGGATGGCGAGCGGCGTGGGCGAGCAGCGCTTGCGGAAGGGTCGTCAGGCCACGGCCTTCTTCATGACGGTGGAAATCTTCTTCTCGATCACCGGCCGCATCAGGCTCGCGGGCGGTGCGAGGTGGGCGCGCCCCACCAGGAGGCCGTCTTCCAGGGCGATCGTCGCCCTGGCGCCCGGGCCGGTGAGATGCATCACGTCCCCCTCCCAGCTCCACTTGAGCATCCCGCCGGGGAACTCCTGCTTGAGCCCGGCGTCGAGCGCCGCACGCAGCTCCTCCATGGACATCTTGGCCGTCGGCACCTCGATGGTCAGGTCGCTCATGCGCGGAACGCTACCACAGACGCTTCCAGGCATTGCTGCTAGGCTATGCCCGTGAAGCAAGAGCCATCCGAGCCGGAGCACCACGCCCACCATCCCCATCCCCTGAGATCGCGGCTGCGCAGGCTGCTGCTCGGCGGACTGCTGATCCTCGCGCCGGCCTACCTGACCGTCTACGTGCTGCTGCTCCTGTTCCGCTTCATGGACGGGATCTTCGCGCCGCTGATCGACAAGACGCTCTCGACCTTCCTGGAGGAGCCGGGGATCCACATCCCGGGCCTGGGCATCCTGCTGACGCTGCTGGTCATCCTCTTCCTCGGCTGGCTCTCGACCGGCGTCGTGGGCCGGCGGATGATCGACAGCGTCGAGGCGTTCATCCGGCGCGTCCCGATTGCGAGGTCGGTGTACGGCGCCACCAAGGGGGTGCTGGAGGCGCTCTCGCGCGACCAGGCCGACGCGTTCAAGCGGGTGGTCCTGGTCGAGTACCCCCGGCTCGGCACCTACGGCATCGGCTTCGTCACGGGCGGCCCCGCCCGCTGGTCCGCGAGCCCGCACGACAGGGAGCTGATCCCGGTGTTCGTGCCCACGACCCCGAACCCCACCAGCGGCTACCTGCTGCTCGTGCCGCCGCGGGAGATCATCGAATGCCCGGTCACCGTCGAGGAGGGGATCCGCATGGTCGTCTCCGGGGGCATCCTGCAGCCGGAGCTGATCCTGGACCAGGAGCGGGCGGCCGCCGCCGCGGACCTCACCGCCGCGCTGGCGGGGCGGGAGTTTTGACGGGCCGGCCGCTGTTGCTACCCTTGGCACCGTCCCTATGCCGGAAGACTCCGGGAGACCCATGATGATGAATCCGACCCGCCGTCTCCTCGCCGCGGCCCTCGTCCTCCTGATGGCCGTGCCTCTTCTGCCGCTCCCCGCGTCGGGCCAGACGGTCTCCAACCCCGACCTCTTCCTCAAGAGCCTGCAGGTCGCCCGGCAGGTGGCGGAGCAGTACGAGCTCTACGACAACCCGGCGGAGCTGGCGCGGGTCAACCGCATCGGCTACGAGCTGGCGCAGCAGTCGGGCTTCACCCGCTTCCCGTTCACCTTCACGCTCGTCGACATGCCGGTCCCCAATGCCTTCGCGCTGCCCGGCGGCCAGGTCTTCATCACCCGCGGCATGCTCGACCTGGGGCTCGACGACGACATGCTGGCCGCGGTGGTCGGCCACGAGATCGGCCACGTCACCCTGGAGCACTTCAAGCGCATGCAGCGCAAGGCCAACCTGCTGAGCGTGCTGGGCAACCTGCTGGTCGCGGGCGTCGTGATCAACGAGTCGAACCGCGATCGCAACAGCGGCTATCAAGCGCCGTACGACCCGCGCGTGGGCTACGACAACCCCAGCGCCAACCGCATCCAGGGAGCGGCGGCGGCGAGCCTGATCCTGAGCGAGCTGCTCCTGCGCAGCTACAGCCGGGACCACGAGGACGAGGCGGACCAGGAGGGGCAGCGCCTGTCGGCGCTCGCCGGCTACGACCCGGACGGCGCCCGGCGCGTCTGGGAGAAGATGAACGCCCTGGCGCCGCAGCTCAAGGAGTACGGCTACTGGCAGACCCACCCGTTCGCGGACGAGCGCATGCGCGCCGCCCAGGCCCGCAAGGAGACCTGGAAGATCGAGTCGCGCAAGTCGTCCGACGACTTCCGCCTGCGCACCCAGGCCGCGCTCATGACCTGGCTCGACCAGGCCAAGCCCGCGCCCGAGGAGAGCGCCTTCATCAAGCAGTTCTCCCTCACCGCCTGGCCGGCCGGCGGCGTGGCCGCGTCGCTGCGGCTGGAGCGGCTCCATTCCCGGCGCGACCAGGAGCTGGCGCGGCCGCTGCTCTCCCGCGACTACGGCGCCGTGGTCCGCACCTATCGCGAGGAGCTGGCCGCGGTGACGGCGCTCGAGCCGAAGAGCGAGCTGATCGACGGCCTGAACACCGAGATCAAGGACCTGGAGCTGAAGCGCAAGGACCTCTATCCCGAGGCGGTCAAGGTGCTCGACCGCGGCGTGTACGAGACCTCGTTCCTGGTGGCTTTCCTCAGCAACTTCCC